>JAQSXG010000112.1 GCA_029256785.1 Neobacillus sp. | reverse complement strand
ATGGAACTTTCTTTAACTCTAGTAAGGCTTTTGCTGTTTCCATCCCATTCATTTTGGGCATCTCCACATCTAAAAACACCACATCTGGCTGAAGTTGAATCGATTTCAAAATTGCTGCTTCACCGGACTCTGCTTCACCAACTATATTAATAGAGGGAAAACACTTTAAAAGATGTTTTAATTCATCTCTGCTATACAATTCATCATCAACTATAAGTGTTTTAATTGCTTTTTCCATCTTCATTACCCCCTAGGCAGGACGGAAAAGCCAATCTCCGTGCCTTTTTCAAGTTCGCTATTTATTTTTAGTGCTGCACCGTCCCCAAACATAATCGTTAATCTACGATTCACATTATATAAAGCAAGACCGTTTCCAGTTTCTGAAGGGATTGGTGATTTGCAAATTTGGGTGGCTCGTTCATCACTCATCCCATTTCCATTGTCTTCCACACGTACAAAAATCCTACCATCTTTACTAGATATTGAGATTTTAACAATACAGTTGCTATCCTTATCTTTAATTCCATGTTTTATTGCATTTTCAACGATTGGCTGTAGTGTAAGAGGTGGGATGTATTGTAATAATACATCTTCATCAATCTCATAGATCACATTCAATTTATCCACAAATCTTGCTTCTTCAATAGCTAAATATGCCTTTACATGCATTAATTCCTGTTCCAGCGTTGTCATCGTTTGTGTTGTTGCAGAAAGGTTTTGTCTTAAGAAATGAGACAACGAGACAAGTAATTTTCTAGCTTTCGCAGGATCAATTCGAATGAGTGAGAGAATCGTGTTGAGCGTATTAAATAAAAAATGTGGACTGATTTGTGCTTGTAAGGCTTTTATTTCTGCTTCCTTCGCCAACTGATAGGCTTTGTCAGCCTCGGAGATTTCCAGTTGGTTACTTAAAAGGGAGCTAAGTCCAGATATCATTTCTATAATAACAGGTGTGATTTCTTTTTCCGTTCGAAAATAGAATTTTAAGGTCCCAATTGTTTTGCCACGATACTTTAACGGAGCAATAATTACAGCTCCTAGCGGACACCCTGCCACACGACAATGAATCTGCTCATGATTGGCGACGATAATTTCACCTTGATTGATGGCGTCGAGAGTAATTTGTGTTTGAATCGGGTAGTCTGATTGATGATGTTCATAGCCAAGACCGACATGAGCTAGTATTTCTGACAAATTTGTCATTGCCACAGCGCTCGTTTTCATCTCATTGTGTAGAATATGACAAACTGCTTTTGCAGAATCACCATTCAGACCGTTTCTAAGATAGGCAAGCGTCTTATCAGCAATCCTCAATGTTTTTTGTGCCTGAATCGCACCCGTTTTTTCTTCTTCACCTATTACATTTTTAATAATAATCATGAATAAGGCACATCCTAGTCCATTTGCTAAGATCATTGGCAAGCCAATGATTTCAACCAATGCCCAGGCATTTTCAAAAGGTTGTGAAATTAATAAGATAATTAACATTTGGATGGACTCAGCTAAGGCACCGATAAAAAAAGCTGACTGTAATTTTACATGTTTGTTCTTCTTATGAAATACGCCGGAGAGGATACCGGTAATAATCGCTGCTAAACCGCACGATATAGCTGTGAACCCTCCTAAAGTAAAGCGGTGGATACCAGCAATTAATCCTGCACCGATGCCAACTTTATAGCCGCCAAGAAGACCTGCTAAAACAACACCGATCACTCGAGAATTTGCAATCGCTTCGTCGGGATTTAGATCGGAAGCCCAACGACTAAATTGTAGATTGTCGGTACTAAGTGTTAAACCAGAATATGTGCCAATGATCCCAAAAAATCCAAAAAAGAGGATAGCCGTATACTGTTGCTTACGATCTAGCTTCTCTTGATAAATCATATCGCGAAAAAATGGAAATCTAGTAAAAATAAAGGCAATCATTACTAGAATACCAAGACGTTCCACCATCGTAATCAATAATTCAAACATATGATTACCCCTTTAACGGTGACAGGCACCAAATATTTTACTAGATTCATACATTTTTATTTTATCAGTATTTTGTCTACTTGTACTATCCTAAATTTCCTGGATATAAATCTTACTAAAGGGGGGGAAAGCATCAAAATATGAAAGCGCTTTATTATTATCTAAATTATTAAAATAGTCAAAAAATATTGACGAAGCCCATTTCAAGTGGTAATCTTATTAATAATTTTAAATGAATCTGTGAAGAGAAGAGTAGGATTTGTTCCTTGTTCTATAGAGAGTCGATGGTTGCTGGGAAGTCGATGGCAGGACCTATCTGAAAATCATCTCTGAGATGCCTAGCTGAACAAATAAATTTGTAGGCTATGCCGGAGGAGTCCACCGTTAAAGGAAGACGTATCCGATAGGGTACGTTAATCGAGAGCTGCAGCTTAGGGGATAGTAGGCTGTGGAAGTAGGGTGGTATCGCGAGGTAAACTCGTCCCTATAACTATGGGGCGGGTTTTTTGTGTTTAGAAAGATAAAGTCAAGCCCGTAATTTGGCAAAGCTCTATATCATGAGGTAGTGTACGATCTTAACAAATAGGAGGGAGTAGTTAAAAAATGAACCCACAAGTCGATCAAAAAGAAAAGTCAGTGCAGGTCGAGGATATTATTATTGCCAGCCACACAATTAAGGATGTCATTACTCCCACTCCGCTGCAGTATAACCATTTATTGTCTGAAAGGTACGACTGCCACATTTATCTAAAGCGCGAGGATATGCAAGCTGTTCGATCGTTTAAAATCCGCGGTGCCTACAATCGGATTAAAAAACTGACGAATAAAGAGTTAGAAAATGGAATTATTTGTGCAAGTGCGGGAAATCATGCCCAAGGTGTGGCATACTCCTGTCGTCATTTGAATATTAATGGGAAAATATTCATGCCAAGTACTACTCCGAAACAAAAGGTTAACCAAGTTAAATTTTGGGGTAAAGATAATGTGGAAATTGTGTTAGTAGGCGACACCTTTGATGATGCTTATGAAATGGCGATGGAGTGCAGTCAAACGGAAAGCCGAACTTTTATCCACCCTTTTGATGATCCAGACGTTATTGCTGGGCAGGGAACGGTCGCTGTGGAATTGATTAATGACTGCACAGAGTCGATTGATTATCTTTTTGCGGCAATTGGGGGCGGTGGACTCCTTTCAGGTGTCGGAACATATATGAGGCACTACTCACCACAAACGAAACTAATTGGTGTAGAACCTCTTGGAGCAGCGGGGATGAAAGAGTCGTTCTTAAATGGAAAAGTGACTTCGCTTTCTCAAATTGATCCATTTGTGGATGGCGCAGCTGTTAAAACCGTTGGAACGCTGAATTATGAAATTTGTAAAGATCTCGTTGATACTATTGCAGTGGTTCCTGAAGGAAAAGTTTGTACGACACTTTTATCATTATATAATGAAAATGCGATTGTGGTTGAACCAACAGGAGCGCTATCTATTGCTGCATTGGACCAATTTACCGAGGAAATTAAAGGGAAAACGGTTGTTTGTATTGTGAGCGGCGGTAATAACGATATTGGACGGATGCAGGAAATAAAGGAGCGTTCGAAGCTTTATGAAGGACTGCAGCATTATTTTATTGTTCAATTTCCACAGCGCCCCGGAGCGTTACGTGAATTTTTAGATGATGTGCTCGGACCAAATGATGATATTAGTCACTTTGAATATACAAAGAAAAACAACCGAGAAACTGGTCCAGCACTGGTTGGTATTGAACTAAAGGATAAGGAAGACTATCAACCTCTTATTCAGCGAATTCAAGCAAAAGGTTTTGATTATCGCGAGGTTAATAAGGATAGTACGCTGTTTCAGATGCTGGTTTAATAGCACTATTAATTGTTGAAACTGAGAGCCGTTGGGTTCTTGGTTTTTATTTTTGCTAAATTAAACAAATGTTGGGTCTATTAGAACTTTCAGATATAATAGTAGAAACAAGTTTTTTACGTAAGGAGGGGTACGTATTGTCTAAGACAATTTTTACAAATGGTACTATCTATACAATGGACACCCAACGACCTTTAGTTGAGGCGGTTGTTGTGGAGAATGGAAGGATAATAGATTTAGGTTCACATCAGGAAATGAATTTACAATGGGGAGATACAGGTTCCAAGTATGTTGATCTACAAGGGAAGATGGTTACGCCCGGACTGATTGATAGTCACCTGCATATGTCAGGTGTAGCCTTTAATTTCCTAGACCTTAATTTAGCGGGTGTCACATCAAAATCAGAAATGCTAGAAAAAATAAGAGAAAAAGCCAAAACCGTTTCCTCAGGAAAGTGGTTAATTGGCATGGGCTGGGATGAAAATCTCTTTACAGAGGGTACTATGCCAACCATTGAGGAGTTGGATCATGTCGCACCGCATTGTCCGATCTATCTCAAAAGGATTTGTCATCATGCCTTTTTAGTAAATAGTAAGGCGCTGGAAATGTCTCACTATCATCCGTCCATCGAGATTCCTAAAGGTGGTACTGTGGTTCTTGATTCCTATACAAAAAGACCAACAGGATTGCTATTAGAATCTGCCTCAAAGCTAGTAACTGATTACATTCCTGAAAAAACATATGAGGAGTTAAAAAGTGGATTAGAATTAGCTATGAACTATTCTATTAGTAAGGGATTAACATCGGTACATACTAATGACCCAGCCTATATGGGGGGATTTGATCAAACTTATAGAATGTATGATGAGCTGATTAATCAGGAACAAAAGGGATTGCGTTGTAATTTACTAATCGATTACCCTTATCTTTCGCGATTGAAAGAAAGGGGAATGTATGCGGGTTATGGAAATACAAAGTTACAAATTGGTGCCATAAAGATTTTTGCTGATGGGGCATTTGGACGTAGGACTGCATTGCTGTCAGAGCCTTATCATGATGATCCAAGCCAGTTTGGTGAGGCAATGTATGACAAAGAGGTTCTTTATTCCATGGTTGAAGAGATTCGAAACCATCAGATGCCGATTGCTGTCCATACCATTGGTGATCAAGCATTGGAAAATGTACTAGATATACTTGATCAATTACCAAAAGTGGCATCTCGTGATCGAATCATCCACGTTTCTCTTATACGACAAGAATTGGTTAAGCGCTTGGCTGACACCAGTCGGATTGCTGATATCCAACCGAGATTCATTGTTGGCGACTATCCATGGATTAAAGATCGGTTAGGAGATCAGAGGGAACAAAATTTATACGCATGGAAAACCTTACTTTCTTCCGGAGTCTTGTGTGCGGGTGGTTCAGATGCCCCTGTAGAACCAGTAGATCCCTTGCTAGGAATTCATGCAGCAGTTACTCGGAGATCACCACTTGAAACCCATAATGGCTGGAATCCTTCAGAGAAAATATCCATGCATCAAGCGATTCAACTGTTTACAGTTGGCGGAGCCTATGCAACAAATGAAGAACAGATAAAAGGAACGATATCAAGAGGAAAACTTGCAGACATGACCGTATATTCGAAAAACCTATTCACCCTGGAAGATCCAGATGAAGTTCTACAAACCGATATTGAAATGACAATTATTGATGGCGAAATCAAATAATAAATTGGCCCCTTCTAACTATGAAGGGGCTTTACTTTACTCATTTTGTTAACAGAATTGTTGATAAGTTACTCTATAGGTTAACACTAGAGGGGATATAATTAAGTTGAAATCTTTACTATCAAAATGAAAAATACTTGAGGATGTGTAGTTATGAGGCGTATATCAGGACTAGTATGGTGTCTACTTCTAATTTTTGGATCAATAACGGTGTCAGCCGATGAGGGGCTTATAGAAGCTAGTTATGATTACAGTGATCCAGAGTTTAAATCAATCGTAAATATGCTTTCCATGGAAGGACATGCCACTGACGACCTATCCAGCTGTAATGTAAAACAGTTGTATTATCAAGAAGTTGCGGATATGTTAAATAAAGGGATGAATAAAGATGAAATTCTTGACTTCTATGTAAGTGAACAAGGCGTAAAAGCTTTACTTGCACCACCAAATGAAGGTTTTAATATTTCGCTCTGGGTTACACCATTTTTATTAATATTTGCTGTTTTTATCCTAATATTTTTTCTTATTAAAAAGTGGAAAAAGAATAATGCTAGTTTAAATCGTAATGAAGAACAGGTAGAGCAAGACGATGACGATATCTATGAGTCTATGATTGAGAATGAACGAAAGAAACTAATTTAATTATCATTATATATTTCTGCCACCTGCCCCTTCTTTTGGAAGGGGTTTATTTATTGACTGCTTTAAGCCAATTGATATAGTTTTTCAACAATTTAAGTTATAATATATCTATTGCAACGTGACTATTGAAAATTAGGGGTGCTTAAAATGGATGATCGTTTTTTTCGTAATGCAATGGGGAAATTTGCTACAGGAATCACTGTAGTGACAACAGAGGTTAATAGTGAGCCGCATGGTATGACCGCTAATGCCTTCGTATCTGTCTCGTTAAACCCAAAATTAGTTCTTGTATCAATTGATAAAAGAGCAAAAATATTATCCAAAATTCAAAATTCTAAAAAGTTTGCGGTGAGCTTTTTATCTGCTGACCAGGAAACAGAATCAATGCGATTTGCTGGACAATTGAAAGAGGATAGTCCATATCAGTTTGAAAGATTTGGTGAACTTCCGGTAATAAAAGGTGCATTAGCAAATATGTCTTGTAATGTATATAACGAGGTTGAAGCTGGAGACCATATCCTTTTTATTGGAGAGGTAACAGATTTACAGGTAAATGAAGGAGATCCGTTGTTGTATTTCGGTGGAAAGTACCGTACTTTAACAGAGTAGTAAGCTCCAATCGCAAAAGTTGTCGAATTTTTGGCAGCTTTTTTTATTGTATAAACAAATTCTATTGTACAATACGATTAGGAGGGATGTTTCTTTGTATAAAAAATTAAGATTGATCTTAGGCATTATTGTACTTATTCTTGCAGCTTTTGGACTAATTACAAAAAATTTCGTGGCACAGCCTTTTATGATGTTAGGCTTAAGTGCCTTTATTCTAGTCGGCGGTTTAGACGAGATGAAGCAGGGCAATAAACGCCGCGGTTATATTAGTATGATTGTTTCCGTCTTTGTACTGATTATTTTATTGCAAAACTTTGTGTGAAAGTATATGTAAAGGGAGAAATCACTTGATTTCTCCCTTTTGAAATATTAAAGTATTTCCTCAAAATTAAATTAGGAACTATTTGGATAATCTTCCATTTTACCTTGGTGTTAATGTCTTAACAGAAATAGCAGGGGCGTAGGTTGTTACTAAACAGCCTTCTAAATGTTTTTCATTTATTAACCCTAGATTAATTGCAGATTGTATTTTTACATCATCTGGCCTTTTTACGACTTGAATCAAATCTGTCATTTGCAATTCCTCTAGTAGTTTGACCGTAACTTCTTCGTTATACTTTTCTACTTTCCGCATTTGTCTTTGGAGCTTATATCCATTCACTGTTATTTCTCCCTTATCTGTTGTACCAACAAGATTATTAAAGTACTCATGGAAGCTATTCTTTAACAGATTCAACTCTGCTTCAATTTCTTTTTTCCTCTTATTCAATTCGTAGTAATTAACCACCATTTCTTCTGTTATTAAGAAATCACCATTATTTTTCAACAGTCCTTCTCCTCCTTGACGAACGTATATTCCATTATATTTTTTTGAAAGAGAAATATGAACGTATTCAATCTACATTATTTTCATAATTAGTTATTTTTGGCATTTATTTTCATTAATAGTATGATAGAATAATATTATTAATTTAGAAAATTCTAATTATTAATAAGAGGTGATAGAAATGAATGTTCCATTAGTATTAACGCAATTTCTAGACAGAGCTGTCACGCTATATGGTGATAAGCAAGCGGTTTATTGTGATGAACGGATATTTACATACAATGAGCTTAACACAAGAGTGAATCAGCTTTCGAACGGTTTAAGGGAGTTTGGCGTTGAAAAAGGGGATCGGGTTGCCTATTTAGCACCAAATACTGTAGAAATGCTTGAAGGGTTTTATGGAGTTTTTCAATTGGGTGCTATCATGGTTCCGCTCAATATCCGGTTAATACCCGAAGATTATTTATTCATCTTAAATCATAGTGAATCAAAAGTACTATTCGTTGATCAGGACATCTATCATTTAATCAAGCCGATAAAAGACAAACTGACAACGGTGGAGCACATTATCGTTCACTACAAAAACGCTGATACAAATGAAATTGATTATAATCTGTGGTTAGCCAGTCAGTCTGTAGCCGCATATGACCGAGAAGAAATAGACGAGAATGATGTAAGCAGCTTGCTTTATACAAGTGGTACGACAGGGAATCCAAAGGGTGTCATGCTGACACACCGCAATAATTATTTACATGCCCTAACAACGATGCATCATTTACGTGTCAGTGATCGTGATGTTTATCTGCATGTCCTTCCAATGTTTCATGTCAACGGCTGGGGGTCACCTTTTTATTATACTGCTAATGGGTCTACGCATATTTGTTTGAAAAAGGCTACACCTGAATTAATTTTTAAAGCGATTCAAGAGCAGCAAGTGACTGTTCTGCATATGGCACCAACAGTATTAAATTCACTATTGCAATATTACGAAAAAAACAAACCTGTAATTGAACAAGAGGTACGCGTAGTAATTGCTGGTTCAGCACCACCTCCAGCGTTTGTCACACGTGTAGAAAAGGAACTTGGCTGGGAATTTATCCAGGTATACGGTATGACAGAGTCTAGCCCTTTAAGTTTGGTTTCGACAGTTCGTTCGCAGTTAACACACCTAACAACTGAAGAGCAGTCAAGAATAAAAGCAAAAGCTGGTTATCCAATGATTGGCAGTGAGGTAAGAGTCGTTAATGAAAATGGGGAAGAAGTTGTCCATGATGGTGTACAAATTGGCGAGGTTGTTGTTAGAAGTCATGGTGTTATGTTAGGGTATTGGAAAAATCCAGAAGAGACCATGAAAACTATTCGTAATAACTGGCTTCATACTGGTGATATGGGAACCGTTGATGAGTATGGGCATATTGACATTGTTGACAGAATGAAAGATATCATTATTAGCGGAGGAGAAAATATTTCTTCAATAGAAGTAGAAGGAGTTTTGTACGAACATCCTGCTATTCTTGAAGCAGCAGTTATTGCGGTACCACACGAAAAGTGGGGTGAAACACCGCATGCATATGTCGTGCTGAAAGAAGATGAAAAGATCAGTGAAGATGATATTATTACGTATTCCAGGGGAAAATTGGCCCATTTTAAAGCAGTAACAGGGGTGACGTTTGTAAATGAACTCCCGAAAACCGCTTCAGGAAAGATACAAAAGGTTCATCTACGCAATGAATATTGGAGTTCGAATGGTAAAAACGGAAGACTCGTAAATTAAATTAATAAAATTGGGATACAAGCCCTCTCGTGTTTCATGATTTACACATATCCTAAATTGTATAATATATGAAGGAGTGTGTAATATGAAGGATAATAGACAATTTGGTGGTTTCGGAGGGTTCGGTAATTTTCCTGGATTTGGTGGACACAGCGGCTGGGGCGGACACGGCGGCTGGGGTGGACATCATGGTCACGGTGGACACGGTGGCTGGGGACATCAAGGACACGGCGGCTGGGGCGGACATGGTGGCTGGGGTGGACATCATGGTCACGGTGGTCACGGTGGCTGGGGACATCATGGTCACGGCGGCTGGGGCGGACATGGTGGCTGGGGTGGACATCAAGGTCATGGAGGACATGGCTGGTACCCTGGTAATAGAGAAGAAAACGAGTAATACTACAATAAAAATGGACAGTGTTTATCATTGTCCATTTTTATTGTAAAATCCTAATCAATTGCAAGTTAGTCTTATTACTTTGATAAAAGTTGGTCTAGATGTTTAAGGACGGCTTCCCTATTCCCAGATATGTTCGCTTCTCTCAGTTGGTCATTTTCTAATTTAGTTAAGGATTTCTTAAGCACTTCTTGCTCAATAGTTTGAGGAATAACCACAACGCCATCAGCATCACCAACTAAAATATCTCCTGGCTGTACTGTTACACCACCGCATGAAATTGGAACATTTACCTCACCAACCCCTGCTTTCCCGCTTGCAGCAACCGTAGTACCTCTAGAGAAGACAGGTAGCTTTAATGCTTTTATTCCTACAATATCTCGAATCACTCCATCGACCACAAGACCGGCAATCCCTAGTGTTTGCGCCATCCCGACCACGAAATCTCCTGCAATTGCTCGATAGGTATCTCCCTTGGCATCTACTATTAAAATATCTCCCGGTTTTGCTTGACGTATAGCTTTTAATACTGCTAAATTATCACCAACTGGGATTTTTACTGTAACCGCTCGTCCAGCAA
The DNA here is from genome assembly GCA_029256785.1 of Neobacillus sp. Classification (GTDB taxonomy): domain Bacteria; phylum Bacillota; class Bacilli; order Bacillales; family Cytobacillaceae; genus Neobacillus. The sequence goes on along the minus strand of JAQSXG010000112.1, from coordinate 418 downwards.
GTTTGTATGATTCACTTAGGGGTTTAATAGAGGGGTTTAAGTTATTTAACCCTTCCATTGCGTCAGATATACAGGTTGTTGGAATATTGCGAAATTTCTCAACGATATTCTGCATCAATAAGACTCCTCTCCATTAAGGAAACTTTTTCTTCATTATACATGGTGGTGGGAAATTTTTACACGAAAAAGAGTGCTTAGAAGGAAATTTCCTAGGCACTCTTTTGATGAAAATTTATTAGTGGGTTCTTCTTGCAAAGTCAACAAAGCGAAATTTATCAGGTCGGTGTCTGGATTCCGTATATTGAAAGAGACTGGCATTATCTAAGTAGACATAGTTTTTAATGACGACTATATTATGAAAGCCTTCTAAATCTAATAGGGAACGATCCTCAGATGTTGGTTCTTCAACAACAATTTC
>JAQSXG010000111.1 GCA_029256785.1 Neobacillus sp. | reverse complement strand
TAATAGTTCGAGGCTCACAGGTTCAATCATGGAATCAAGCACCTTGACAGCAAAGTTCCTAATTTCTAACTGATTCCCCTCAGGAAAATGGACGAACACAATCGATTCATCTTTTGCAACGGGACGGAGTTTAAAGGAAACTTCAGATATCACTCCGAGTGTGCCCATCGAACCGATATACAGCTTGTTCATATCATAACCAGCCACATTTTTTACCACTTTTCCGCCAGACCGTATCACTTTACCGTCTGGATAAACCATTCGGAGTCCAATGACCGCATCCCTTGCGGCTCCATATCCTAATCTTTTCGGGCCACTATCATTTGCAGCGATAACTCCCCCAATTGTTGCATTTTCTAAGTGAAAAGGATCTAGAGGGATTTTTTGATTAAATTGGGCCAGATAGGTTTGGATTTCTTTGAAAGAAGCACCAGATTTTACGGTCAACGTCATATCACCGGGAATATGCTCCACGATTCCTGTATAGTGTCTGAGAGATAATTGAATGTCGGTTTTTTCTAATTGACCGCCAAAACCTCTTTTTGACCCTCCTGCCATGATTGAAACGGTTAGCCCTTTGGTATTTGCATAGTTTAATAGAGCGGATATGTCATCTTCTGTTTTTGGAAAAATGGTAATTTGTCCGGAATTACCTAAAGGATGAACTGAATTTTCTGTTTGCTGTATTTGGTTTTCGTTCACCAATGTCTTAAGTTCAGAAAAATATTCAACGGTAACCAAACGATTCACCTCCATTGTTCCTGTAAATTTCATCGGTTTATATCAAAGGATATTTAATAAAAACATGGATTATGTTATTCTTCTCTTTTTGTACCACATTAAAAGGGTGTCCCTTCATTGGGCACCCTATTGTATGTTTAACAACTTACCCCATACCTATTTTCCAACCTATACTGCCTCATAAAACCAAGTTCCATTTATTAGTTCCTTATTACATTGATTACTTAAGTAGAGGTACTCCAGATGGGCAAGTGTTTCACCAATGGCGAACCTGGTTTCGTGAATGGTTAGTTTTTTAAACAACTTACTGTTTACCTCAAAAATTGTTGAGGGTTTCTTCAGATAACCATACACTTCCTCAATCCGTTCTTGGTGGTGTAGAAGTAACTCTTCAATTCTATTAGTAGCATTTTTAAATGGTTTGCCATGTGAAGGAATGACAAAATCAACATCTAACTTTTTAATTTTCTCCAAACTCATAAAGAAGGCTTGCAATGGATTACGGATGCCGCGAAACCAATAAGAGATATTAGGAGAAATTCTCGGTAAAATATGATCCGTTGAAAAAAGAATGCTGTTCTCTTTGTTATACAAAGTGATTAATCCATCAGAATGGCCAGGGGTAAATAGGATCTCATATTCATATTTTCCAAATAAGATTTTCATCCCTTCTTCGAGGGTGTGACTCACTTTTGGATAAGGTTTTACTTGAGCATTAAAGCTTTTCTCATCTGTGGTTAACTCAGTGGATAAATGACTGGGGAGTCCGCACATTTGATAATTTCTATCTACTTCCACTAATGAGTCAGGTTCCCAGAAGGTTAAGCCATTGTGGGCATCTACCTCTGTCATCCAAACCTCTGCATTGGTTAACTGCTGAAGTTTTCCAGAATAGCCAAAATGGTCGGGGTGATAATGGGTCAGTATAATATCCGTTATTTCATGTTTTTCAATAATTGGTTGCCAACAATCTCTTGATATGGTTGTATTTAATCCAGCATCAATGATTGTCCACCCTCGTGCACCTTCCGCTAAGAAACAATTCACATGATTTAAGCGAAAGGGCAATGGGATTGTTACCTGTGTTACACCTAGATCCGTTAGCACGATATGTCCTCCATTCTCATGTCGAATTATCGATGCTTAAAATGAGGAGAACGCTTTTCTAAAAATGCTTGAACCCCTTCTTTTACATCTTCCGTACCAAATACTTCTGCAAATAAACCTGACTCAAGCTCAATTCCTTCATCAAATGAAGTATCAAAGCCTTCATTTACAGCCTTTTTTATTCTGCTTAATGCTTGTAGGGAATAGCCTCCCATCTTCTTTGCCATTGCAAGCGCTGTTTCCATTCCTTCACCTGGACCTGCAACCTGATTTACCAAGCCAATTGTTAACGCTTCATTCGCGGTGATTGGTTCGCCGGTAAACATTAATTCTTTTGCTTTAGCGGGACCAATTAATCTCGGTAATCGCTGGGTCCCGCCTCCACCAGGGAATAGCCCTAATTTCACTTCAGGTAAACCAATTTTGACTTGTTCCTCTGCAATTCGAATATCACATGTTAATGCCAGCTCGCAGCCACCGCCAAATGTAATCCCGTTTAATACGGCAATTGTTGGCTTTGGAAAGTTATCAATGAAATTAAATACCTTATGTGATTCCATATTCATATTTTTCAAATCATCTATTTGCATACCTAACCACGATGGGAATTCTTTAATATCTGCTCCTGCCATGAATGCTCTATTGCCTGCACCTGTTAGTATTGCTACTACAATGTTTGGGTCTTCAGCTATGGTTGAAAATGCCTCTTTTAATTGACTAACAACTTGGCTGCTTAATACATTCATTGGTGGATTATCAATAGTGACAATTGCGATGCCTTCTGTTGTTTCTAAGTGTACTAATTTCATCAATTCTATCAGCTCCTAATACTTATAATCTTAAAATGAAATAAGCAACAATTATGTTTCTTGTTGCTTATTCCTTTTGTGTTTTATTTAGTTAATTTCTTAGGTGATGGTTTTCGTGATTAGTTGATTCTTTCGATGATTGTTCCGTTGGCCATTCCGCCGCCTTCACAGATTGCTTGGAGACCATAGCGTCCACCGGTTCTTTCAAGTTCATGCATCATGGAGATCATTAAACGAGCACCCGTAGCTCCGAGTGGATGACCTAAAGCAATTGCGCCTCCATTTGGATTGAGTTTTTTCGGATCAGCCTTTGTTTCTTCTAACCAGGCCATCGGAACAGGTGCAAAGGCTTCATTCACCTCGTAGGTATCCATATCTTCGATAGTAAGTCCCGCTTTTGCTAAGACTTGCTTTGTTGCTTCAATTGGACCAGTAAGCATGAGTGTTGGATCTGAACCTACGACCGTGCGTGCAACAATTCGAAAACGAGGTTTAAGTCCTAATTCTTCTGCCTTTTCTCTAGACATTAACAATACTGCTGCTGCACCATCACTCATTTGACTCGCGTTCCCTGCGTGTATTTTTCCATCCTCCGTAAAAGCTGGTTTAAGTGTACCCAACTTTTCAACAGATGTACCACGGCGTGGACCTTCATCCTGTCTGACAGTCACCGTTGTTCCATCCTCCAAAGTTACTTCTAAAGGCATGATTTCCCGTTCAAAATAACCATTTTCTAGGGCATTTAAGGCACGATTATGACTTTCAAATGAAAATTCATCTAATTGTAGGCGAGTGAACCCCCATAAATCAGCAATTCTCTCGGCAGATAATCCTTGATGAATCATCTCATATCGAGAAGTAAGTTCCTCACTCCACTCTGACTTTTGACGTGTTGCCCCTAAAGGTACACGTGACATACTTTCGACTCCGCCTGCAATGACGATGTCCATATCCCCACTCAAAATCGCTTGTGCAGCAAAATGAATAGCCTGTTGACCAGAGCCACATTGACGATCTAATGTTGTTCCTGGGACAGTAATCGGAAAATCAGCCATCAAAACAGCATTACGTGCAATATTTAATCCTTGTTCCTCCACCTGAGAAACACAGCCCATAATCACATCTTGAACGAGTCCTGAATCAATTCCAGCGCGATTGACCAGCTCTTTTAATACCTTAGCCGCTAAATCATCTGGTCGTATGTTACTAAGTAGGCCTTTTCGTTTTCCTACTGGTGTTCGGACAGCTTCTACAATCACAACTTCACGCATATCAAAATTCCCCCTATATGTTTAAGTACATTAATATATTTTAGTGATGGAAATATCCTTTTTCTACCATTCTACTAATATCATTATCTTGGTGCCATTCGGATTGCGCCATCTAAACGAATCGTTTCACCATTAAGTAATACATTCTCAATAATGGACTGTGTTAAGTGAGCATACTCAGATGGGCGTCCAAGTCTAGATGGAAACGGTACTTGGGATTCCAAGGCAGCTCTAGCCTGATCAGAAAGGGTTCCAAATAACGGTGTTTCGATTAAACCTGGTGCAATGGTTACTACTCTAATTCCGGATTTTGCTAAGTCACGTGCAATTGGTAGTGTCATACCAACAACACCGCCTTTTGATGCACTATAGGCAGCCTGGCCAATTTGTCCATCGAAGGCTGCTACAGATGCGGTATTTATAATTACACCGCGTTCACCTTCCTGATTAGGCTCGTTAAATACTAATTTCTCCGCTACTAAACGGATCACGTTAAATGTACCGATTAAGTTAATTTCAATCACCTTTTTAAAGCTATCAAAACCATGTGAATTATTTCTACCAACCGTTTTTTCTGCATGCCCAATTCCTGCACAATTCACCACTGTATTAATGCTCCCAAATCGAGTAATAGCGAAATTAATAGCCCGCTGTACGTCGTCCTCGCTTGTTACATTGGTTTTAAAGTAAACCGCATTCTCCCCTAGTTCTTCTGCTAGTTTCATTCCTCTTTCTTCAGAAAGATCGAGGATTGCAGCTTTTCCACCATTCTTAATGATATTTCGGACGGTCGCTTCCCCTAGTCCTGAAGCCCCACCAGTTACTAATACAATCGAATCTTGTATTCTCATCTTCTTACCTCCTACTAATATTAAGATATCTATTCTAAATCTTCAGTTTTTAGTAATTACACATTTATTACAACTTTCCCCCAAGTTTTCCTTGTTGCTAGTAAATTCAAGGCTTCAGGTACTAGGTCAAAATCATATTCTTTATAGATTAATGGCTTAATTTTACCTTGCTCGTACAGTGCCATCAGCTCTTCATGTTCTTTAAACACCAATTCTGGTGTTTTTCTATTAAAAAGACCCCAATGAACGCCAACAATGGAATAATTTTTGATTAACACATGGTTGGCTGGAATGCTAGGAATCTCTCCTCCTGCAAAGCCAATTACGAGGATTCTTCCGTCAAATGCAATACATTTCCTTGAGCGATCAAAGATTTCTCCGCCAACTGGGTCAAAAATAACGTCTGCACCCCTACCATTGGTTTCCTTTTTTACCACTTCAACAAAATCCTCGTTCAAGTAATCGATCACAAGATCTGCTCCTAGTTCTTGACAAATCTTGATCTTTTCCTTTCCCCCTGCAGTCGCTATCACGAACGCCCCTGACGCCTTACCTAACTGAATTGCTGCTGAACCAACTCCTCCAGCTCCAGCGTGTACGAGTAATACCTCGCCTTCTTTTAGAGCGGCACGGTTAACCAATGAATAATAGGAAGTGTGGTATGTAATAAATAGTGCAGCTGCCTCCGACCAGCTCATGGTGTCCGGAATCGGATAGACAGAACTTTCCGCGACAGAAACGTAATCAACCAGACCTCCATTTGGTAATGATGGCAGCGCTAATACCCGTTGCCCTTCCTTATAACTGCTTCCCTCTGGCGCTTGAACTACGACTCCAGAGATTTCAGATCCAATCACAAATGGAAGCGGCGGTTTTTCTTGATACTTCCCCTGGCATAAAAGGATATCAAAGAAATTAAGCGCAGTTGCTTTTACATTAATTAAAACCTCATTTTCCTTACGTTCTGGTTTTTCTAAGTTAGAATTTTGTAAGGCATCATTCGGTTCACCAAGCTCTTTAACAAGCCAGCCTTTCATAATAAAACCTCCTAAAATATTGAATTTCAATCATTTCTCGATGTTTTATTTGAGCTTTGGTACCGTTTACATCTACTGATTAGAATAATAACAATTTTCTAACAATTTTACAATAAATTCACCCCCCCATATTTTTATGGAAGGGTGAATTTATATTTCTATAAAGTTTTCCAATTACGATTCTAACTTATCTTTTCTTCATTATTGCTATCATGTATTAATGCTCTTTTATTTGTTATTTTAGTGAGATTGTCTCTTTTTAATAAATAGTTGAGATGTTCAAGCGGCATTGAACCACGGCCTTTTCCATCATCTAGAGTAAATTGTACGGTTACTCCATTATTATTAAGAATCGTTAGCGAATCAGAAGAGTTAAAATTCGATTTAAACTTTTGTCCAATTTGATACTTCATACCTGCTTCTATTGACATAATAATCTCCTTTTAAATGTATTATGTATAGTGTTCTCTAAATTTTCCATTTCATGCAAGACTATAGCCTGGTTAGAGTTGTAATACGAGTCATCCCTATCAAGATGTGATACACTATCTTTACTAAGTTTAGGAGGGGCGAAAAATATGGAGAGCTTTAGCGAACCACTTGTAAAGCAACGTGAATTCTTTCAAACAGGGAAAACAAAAGATGTGGCATATAGAATGCAATCGCTAACAAAGTTAGGCCAAGTGATAAGATCCCATGAAGCGGAAATAATGGCTGCATTGAAAAAAGATTTGAATAAAAGCGATTTCGAAGCGTATATGTCTGAAATCGGTATACTGTTAGAAGAAATTCGTTTTGCATTAAAGAATTTGAAGAAATGGTCTAAACCGCAGAAAGTAAAATCAGCCCTCGCACAAGTTGGTTCAAAAAGCTATATTTATCCTGAACCCTATGGTGTGGTGCTAATTATTGCACCATGGAATTATCCCGTTCAGTTATCGTTTGCTCCTCTTATTGGTGCAATTGCTGCAGGAAATTGCGCTGTACTTAAGCCTTCTGAGCTAACACCGGAAACCTCAAAACTGATTTCAGAACTAATTGAAAAAACCTTTCCTCCTGAGTACATTACTGTACTGCAAGGTGATGCAGAAACAACAAAATTACTATTAAAGGAAAAATTCGATTATATCTTTTTTACAGGAAGTGTTCCCGTCGGAAAAGTGATTATGGAAGCGGCAGCTAAACATTTAACACCAGTTACTCTGGAATTAGGTGGCAAAAGCCCATGTATCGTCCATAAGGATGCAAATCTGAAATTAGCGGCAAAGCGGATTGCATGGGGGAAGTTTCTCAATGCTGGACAAACATGCGTGGCACCTGATTACCTTTATGTCCATCGTGAAGTGAGGGATGAATTTATCGTTTCTCTCAAGGACGCGATAACGGAAATATATAGCGAAGTTGTTTTTAAGAGTGGAAATTTCACAAGAATCGTTAGTGAACGTCACTTTAAGCGCCTTGTAACCTTTTTAGAGGATGGAAAAATTATTCATGGCGGCAGAAAAAATACCGACTTATTATCGATTGAGCCCACGCTTCTTAGTGATGTTTCATGGGATGACCCTGTGATGCAGGAGGAAATCTTCGGTCCCATCTTGCCAATTTTCGAATATGACAATGAAGTCGCAATGATTAACAAAATTAATGAACGTCCGAAACCATTGGCACTTTATATATTCACCGAAGGCATGGATTTCCAGGAGACTATACTAAATAGTATCTCTTTTGGCGGTGGGTGTATTAATGATACAGTATTCCATCTAAGCTCTCCTTATCTACCTTTTGGCGGTGTTGGTGAAAGTGGAATGGGAGCTTATCATGGTAAAGGGAGTTTTGATGTCTTTTCCCATCATAAAGGGATCCTAAAACAAACGACTACCTTTGACCTGCCACTACGGTATCCTCATCGGAAAAATGCATTAAAACAACTTAAGCAGTTTATTAAATAGCTGAAAAGTAAGCCTTGCAGACCCTGTTCTGCAAGGCTTCTTTATTACCTTTTGGATGATGAAAAACAATAAATTGAGTGAATGTCGAAAATTGTTCAAAAAATTTGAAGGATTTCATCGATTTATAGTGGAATATAGTAGTAGATACACATAAGGAGGAAAATACATGAAAAAGATATTGTCGTTACTATGTGGAAGCTTGATCGTTTTATTATTGTTTGGTGCTCCAGGAAATGTTGCATTGGCACAAGATGAACATGAATGTGGGTGTGATGTTGAACAACTACAAGGTGCAGAAAAAAATAAGATTGTTTCTAATCTTTTAAAAAGTGAAGAGTTTAAGAATGTGAAAAAGAAATATATGCAGAATGGTTTTAAATGGAATGGTGTTAGTAAAGTAGAGGTACTTAAAAATCATACTCATGGCGGGATGATAATGGTTGGAGCACCTTTTTATTCTCCAGACGGAACAGTAACGATGGCTGTATTTTTTAATGGAGTATACATGGATCCAGATTTATTAAAAGGAGAGGCAGAAGAAGCTCCGTCGGTACAATAAATCTATAAGGAAACTAAAAAGGTGTAGAAGAGCTTATTCTACACCTTTCTTTTATTCTTCTTCCTCATCCATCAATTCATCAAAAGCTGCAGAAACTTTTTCAAATTCCTCATCACTTTCGATTGCTTGTAAGTCACCTTCAGAGTCTACTGATAGGAAGAAGATATCAATATCGTCTTCACTTTCTTCCTTAATATCTTCAACAAAACCAACTGCCACATAATCAGTACCTTCTAGCGTGATGGCAGCTAGTACCTCTACCTCTTGCTCCACATCTGTCTCGTCACTGATTGTAAATACTTCTCCTACTTCAACTTTAGCCATATAACATTCTCCTCTCCTTAATAAATAAGCCTATTCATTCAAGAGTATCTCTAAAAGTGATAAAAATAATCCTTGAAAATGCTTATTTTTGTTCCATTACTTTAATAAACTCACGCATCTAATCTGGCAGATCTGGTGGACGTCTACTAGAGATAAGATGTCCGTCAACAACAACGGGTTCATCCAACCAAATCGCACCAGCATTTTCCATATCATCCTTAATCCCAGGTGTACTTGTTATTTTTTTCCCCTGCAGAATCTTCGCAGATATTAGCACCCAGCCAGCATGGCAAATTTGGCCAATAGGCTTTTTGTTTTCTTCGAAATACTGAATCATTGAAATCACTTCAGGAAAACGACGGATCTTATCCGGTGCCCAGCCGCCTGGTACCAAAATAGCATCATAATCTTCTCCATTAATATCACCATAAGCATAATCCGATTTTACAGGTACACCATATTTACCTATGTATTCTTCCTGAGCCTTTTCACCTACTAAGAGAACAATTGCCCCCTCCTCTCTTAACCTGAGAATCGGGTACCATAGCTCGAGGTCTTCAAAATCATGATGGACAAGACTAATAACCTTTTTTCCAGCTAACCTCATTCATTCAACCTCCTGCTTTATTTTTATAAACCACCTTAATGTGTACTAATCTTTCCTCATGTTAACACTTCTCGTATTAAAATGCCAAAGAGGATTCCAATAAACATAGAAGTTAGTGTGCCTAAGAGGAAATACTCAGCCCAATTTCGATCATCCATTTGTTTAAATCTAGCAATAGATTTAGCAGCAACAATAAACCCTATTGCGGGATAGGCACTATAAAAAGTTAATAATAAAACTAGCAATCTCTCAATATAGCCAATTATTTTACCACGTGAAAGATCATTTTTTGTAAACAGAGTATAGTGGTATTCCTCAGTTAGGCTAGTTTTCCCTCTCACAATATTTGTCATTTGTGCTTCATTGCGATCATTTTTAAAAGAATATTTACCTTCAAAGGTTAATAGCTGATTTGGCAATGTACCTAAAAGGATTCTAATCATATGGCCACTTACCGTAGTCGCTAAAATGATGATAATAATGATAAATAGAAAAGAATTAACTATACTAATTTCTTGGTGATTCTGTAATAACCTTTCTATCCGATCAAGATCAACTTCAAAAAATAAGTAACCTGTAAGTAGGATCACACAAAGATGAAGGAACTGATCAAATAAAAAGAAACTTAGACGCTTCAAGTTCTCTTCGTTAGTAATTTTTATTGTATCAAGCAACATTATTTTACTGATATCTATCACGAAATGTGTAAGGACGATCAAAAGAAATGGGAAAAGTAAATTAGTTGTGATATTTTCAAAATGATAAGAATGCATCCAAAAACCCGTCAAAACCACAGCATTCATTAAACTATGATGCAGCATGTGTTTCTTGAAGTATTTTAGCTTTGCCTTTACCATATTATCTGTTTGCAAGTAGAAGTCGGCAATCAGGTGCGCCAGAATGAGACATAATAGTAGCATTGGCTCCCCTCCCATTACATATTACTGTTCCGTTCTCATCATAGTTTTCATTTTCTCCTTTAAATGATTACTCATGGAATCGATTAAATTTTTACTGTTTTCCTTTGAATTTGTGTCTCTTCCAAAATATAATTTTTCCTGAAGTGAATTTAAAATCCTAATTATTTCATTAAAACTATGGAGGATGTCTTCCGTTTTCCCTTTTTTATAATGACTTGAAATGGTTGGTGGTGTTTTCCCCAGCAGGTTCCCCACTACTTTTTGCTGCTGAAAAATTAGATAAAGCGAACATACTTCCTTCTGAATATCTGTTTGTTCTCTTATTAAGCTCCGTTGTAAAGTTATTATTGTATTTATTAATGTTTCGATTTCAGATCTAAACGGATGATAAGAATTTAGGTTGTTATTTTCACTTGGATAAAATTGATCCAGTTCAAATTTAAATAAAGACCTAATTTGTTCTTGCTTTAACAAATCATTCGCATATCTAGCTTGTTTAATTAATGGATGGATCCATTTTTCAATATCAACTTCAGACAAATTTTTATCTATATCTCCGAAAGACAAACCAAAATAGGGTTTATGATCTTTAAATTTCCATACTTGACTGATGTAAAAAGCAATGATATAAGCAGTCGAATAACCCAATCCAACAAAAATTATCTCATCGCCT
>JAQSXG010000110.1 GCA_029256785.1 Neobacillus sp. | reverse complement strand
AGGGGCGGAGGGGATAATAGATGATTAAAATACAAGGTTTGAAGGGCGGATATACCAATCTTCCGATTATTAAAGGTGTGGATGTTGAGATTGAGCAAGGAGAATTTTTCACCCTACTAGGACCAAATGGAAGTGGAAAGTCAACTCTTTTTAAGCTTATTACCGGTCAGCTACCGATTACCGCGGGTAAGATTACTCTTTCTGGAAAAGAAATATCCACCTTTTCTAAGCTTGAGAAAGCCAAAAAAGTCGCTGTTCTCACACAGGAAGCTCACGTTTCATTTGATTACACGGTGGAAGAAATCGTTAGTCTCGGTCGCTACCCCCATCAAAAGGGGCTACTAAAGCAGCTTTCGAAAAAAGATTTGGATGTAATCGAAGAGGTTATCGAAATAACGAACATCCGTCACTTTAAAACAATACCATTCCGGATGATAAGTGGCGGAGAAAAGCAGCGGGTGTTATTGGCTAAAGCATTAGTGCAAGAGCCTGAGATTTTACTTTTAGATGAACCTACCAATCATTTAGATATCAAACACACCTTCCAAATGCTCAATTTACTTAAGGAGCGACAGCAAAGTATGGGTTTAACCATCTTTGCAATCCTTCATGACTTAAATATTGCTTCACTCTATGCAGATCGAATCGCCTTACTTCATAATGGCAGCTTTTTAGAAGTTGGAAATGTAGACATGTTAAGAAAAGCAGATCAATTAAAAAAGGTATATGAGGTGGGAGTAACGGCTGGATCCCATCCAACGCTCCCAAAGCCACAGCTTCTTATGACACCGAGTTATTCAACAGCCAGTAATTCTATGTGTTTTGAAAATTCCTATCGGATCAAACAGACGGAGGAGTACATTCATGTTCAATTTGATCAACCGTTACGAACAATTTCTAATGGGGTAATCGGTGATGGAATCCAATGGTTAAAGCATTTTTGTAATTTTTATGTGGATAGAAATTACAATAGTTCTGAACCAAAAAAGGATTTGCAAAGCTGGATGACTAAAAACTCCATCCCTGATGTACAGGCAGTTGGAATGATGACTGCTGTCCTGCTAGAGGATGCAGTTATCTTGAAGAAGGAAATCGAAGGGATTTTGATACTGGCCATCGTGACGGCGGGGGTAGGCAATGCCATCGATATAACTAAAAAGTCGTTATCAGGAGCCGTTCCAGCCATTGGTACGATAAACACCATGGTATTTATTGATGCCCATTTCACTGATGGCGCCCTTGTAAATGGATATATGTCTGCAACTGAAGCAAAAGTGAAAGCCTTATACGATCTAAATATTGAAGACCCAGAGTCCCATACTATGGCCACGGGTACTTCCACAGATTCCCTCGTACTTGGCTTGACACAGCAAGGAGAACAAACACCCTACGCTGGATCTGGAACCATTGTAGGAAGAGGAATTGGCCAAATGGTCTATCAAGCAACACAAGCGGCCATTAAAAAATATTTAAATAGAGTTCATGAAGAAAGTTCTGAAACGGCTGCAATAACATGATACGTGTGACTTATGAAAAAGGAGGAGTTGTTTATGACAGAACGACGAATTGTAATTGCCGGCACTGGAAGTGGTGTCGGAAAAACAACACTAACCATTGGTCTAATGGCTGCCTTAAAAAAGTCTGGACTCACCGTTCAAGGGTTTAAATGTGGTCCTGACTATATCGATCCTACCTATCATTCTGCTGTAACCAATCGGCCGTCTCGTAATTTAGATAGCTGGATGCTCACGCATGAAAGTGTTTTGGATATTTTTGCGTATGGAAGTCAAGATGCTGACATTTCTATCATCGAAGGTGTAATGGGCTTTTTTGATGGAAAAAATTCTGAAACCAACGAGGGAAGTACAGCTGAGATTAGTATGATTACAAAAAGTCCAGTAGTACTAGTTGTCAATTGTGAAAATATGGCTCGAAGTGCAGCAGCAATTGTCAAGGGCTTTCAACAATTTGCAGAAGGACCCAAGATTGTTGGTGTTATCGCAAATAAGGTAGGGAGCGAAGGTCACTTTCAGCTCGTAAAAAAAGCAATCGAACAGGAATGTCACGTTCCTGTTATCGGTTATTTGAAGAGGGAGCTAGATATTGAGATTCCAGAAAGACATCTTGGGCTCATTCCTTCGATTGAAAGAGGCGAAATGGATTCGTTTTTTGATAAATTAGGTGATTTAGTCCTTGAGACAATTAATATAGAAAAACTCCTTGAATTAGCAATTGCCGAACCGTTAAAGGTAAACAGCGGAACCTCTCTATTTAAAACAAAAAAAGAAAGTGTCGTGAAAATTGCTGTCGCGAAGGACCAAGCTTTTAATTTCTACTACCCTGAGAATCTAGAAATACTAGAAGCAAAAGGTGCTGAAATCGTTTGTTTTTCACCACTTGAGGATGAAGCGTTACCTGAAGACGTAGATGGTCTTTATCTAGGAGGAGGCTTTCCGGAAGAATTCGCTCAGGTTCTGGAGCGCAATATAGTCGCAAAGCGTTCCGTGAAGAGGTTGATTGAAAGTGGAATTCCTACACTTGCTGAATGTGGAGGATTCATGTACTTATCAGAGTCGATTGAAACGACAAAAAAAAATAAGTACCAGATGGTCGGTGTCATCCCAGGTAGTGTTCAAATGCAAACCAATTTAGCCGCATTGGGGTATAGAGAGATTACAGGTCAAAATGATAATTTTCTTCTTCTTAACAACCTTATCGCAAGAGGGCATGAATTTCATTATTCCTCCTTTCAATTGGTTGAGGAGGATGTCCCATATGCATATGAATCAAAAGGGTTGCGAGGAGTAAGCAAAGAAGGCTATTTATTAAACAATGTAGTTGCTGGGTATACTCATTTTCACTTTGGATCTTGTCCTAAAATGGTCGAAAATTGGATTGAAAAATGCCTAGAGTATAAATTTAATAGGGGGTTAACAAAATGAGTCAACAGGTTTATTCTGCTCCAAAGGTAAATAAGGAATTAGGGAAACAAGTCTCTGACTATATCAATAGCTTAACAAAACCATTAGGAAGTTTAGGAAGATTAGAAGAGATTGCAATTAAGTTAGCTGAAATGAAAAATGAAGCATTTCCAAGTGTTGAACCTCCAGGTGTCTTAGTTTTTGCTGCAGATCATGGTATTACAGATGAGGGTGTCTCTTCCTATCCGCAAGCGGTGACAGCGCAAATGGTTCATAATTTTTTAAGTGGCGGGGCGGCGATTAATGTTTTTAGTAGACAGATTGGTGCCTACCTCAACATCATCGATATTGGCGTTGCCCAAGATATTGAACATTCTAGTTTAATCAATCAAAAGGTTCGGTATGGTACGGCCAATTTTTATCGGGAGGACGCGATGACCCGTGAAGAGGCGGAAAAGGCAATCGAAGTAGGCTATGAACAAGGGTTAGACATAATTAACAAAGGCTGCCAATGTCTAATCCTTGGTGAGATGGGGATAGGAAACACATCAGCTAGTAGTGCGATCTTAGCTGTTCTTAGTAATAGAGATGTGACCTCATTAGTTGGAACGGGCACAGGTATTTCACAAGAATCCCTAGTACATAAAGTAGAGGTAATCAAGGAGTCGATTTATAAGAGAAACCCTAATCCACAGGATCCTATCGATATTATTAGCAAGGTTGGGGGACTTGAGATTGCCGGAATGGCAGGTGCCATGCTTGCAGCCGCAAGCAACCGGATACCGATCCTTTTGGATGGATTTATTTGTACGATCGCAGGCTTGCTTGCCAAAGAGATTTCTCCGAATAGCGCTGATTATATGATTGTGACGCACCAATCCGTTGAACCGGGACATCAATTGGCGATTGCATTATTAGGCAAGAAACCAATTCTTGATTTAGGACTAAGACTAGGAGAAGGAACAGGTGCCGCCATTGCCTATCCGATTATCCAGTCAGCTACATTGATGCTAAAAGAAATGGCCACTTTTGATTCTGCTGGGGTATCAACTAAAAAGTAAACTACTTTCACAAAATAAAGGGGGTCAATCATATGGAACAAAAAAAAGGGAAGCAAAAAGGCTTAACACTTGTGTATACAGGTGATGGAAAAGGGAAAACAACATCCGCTATAGGATTAGCACTAAGAGGTATAGGTAGAGGGTTCAACGTGAGGATTTTTCAGTTTATTAAATCACCTGAGCGCTCCTATGGTGAACAAATTGCCCTAAAAAAACTGGGTGTTGAAATGTTCCAGCTTGGCATTGGCTTTACTTGGACGAAAACGCCAGAGGAGCATCGAGAAGCCCTAAGGATTGGATGGCCAAAGGTAAAGGAAGCGGTGATGAGCGGAGAGTACGATTTAGTGATATTAGATGAACTAAATAATGCCTTAGCGATTGACACCTTTCCTATCGACGATGTTTTACCATTAAATGAGGTCATCGATTTAATAAAAAACAAACCTTCTCATGTCCATCTTTGCATTACTGGAAGGGATGCGAAGCAAGAAATTGAAGAAATCGCAGATCTCGTTTCTGTGATTGAAGCAAAAAAGCATTATTACAATGAGGGGATACCCGCAGTTAAAGGGATCGAATTTTAAGGCTAGTAGAAGAACAGGTTGCTGCAATCCGAGTAAAAGGTGAGGAGTACATGTGTATGGAAAAGGCTGTGCCGCTAATGATTCAAGGAACCCATTCAGATGCTGGTAAAAGTGCAATTGTGACCGCTTTATGCCGGATCTTTGTTCAAGATGGATTTAAAACCGCACCATTTAAATCACAAAATATGGCATTGAATTCCTATATTACGGTGGATGGCAAGGAAATCGGCCGTGCCCAAGGAGTTCAAGCAGAAGCAGCAGGTATAATTGCGACAACCGATATGAATCCCATTTTAATTAAGCCAACTGGGAACTACCACTCACAAATCGTTGTTCACGGGAAGCCCTTTAAAAACATGGAAGCAGGAGAATACCGTGAGGATTTTTTTCAACAAGGCTTAAGGTTAATTAGCGAGTCCTATGATCGTTTGTCTACTAGCTATGAACGTATTGTTATTGAAGGAGCTGGAAGCCCGGCTGAGATTAATTTAAATGATCGCGAGCTAGTTAATATGCGAGTAGCACAGCTTGCGGACGCACCGGTGATTCTCGTTGGGGACATTGAAAAGGGCGGTGTTTTTGCAAGTTTAGTAGGAACCATACAGCTCCTAGAACAGGAGGATCGAAAAAGAATTATCGGTGTCATCATCAATAAATTTAGAGGGGATGTATCCTTATTACAGCCAGGATTAACTTGGTTTGAGGAGTATTCAGGATTTCCGATTCTAGGGGTTGTCCCCTATATCGATGATTTGTTTATTGAAGCAGAGGATTCTGTTGTTTTGGACAGTTATACGTCAAAAATGGATCCTTCAAAGGACATAGATATTGCTGTTATCCGTCATCCTAGAATATCTAATTTTACCGATATTGATCCCTTGTTTGAAGAAAAAGATTGTCATGTTCGTTTTGTTAAAAGAGTGGAGGAATTAGGAAATCCTGATTTACTTATTTTACCTGGAAGTAAAAATACGATTGAGGATATGCTGTTTTTACATAGCGAAGGTCTAGCCAATCGAATCCTGGATGTAGCAGAAAAGGAAACGATGATCGTTGGAATATGTGGTGGCTACCAAATGTTAGGGACCAGCATTGTGGATAAGGAAGAAATTGAATCCTCCTACGAGAAGGTGGAGGGATTAGGGCTGATTCCAATGAAAACCTTTATGACTCAAAATAAGACAACGACTCATTCTGAAGGAATGGCACGGTTTGGGGAGGATCTGATTCCCGTAATGGGGTATGAGATCCATATGGGCGAGTCATTTTTTGAAGAGGACTGCAGCCCTTTTATAGAACTTTCGAATCGAAGCGATGGGACGATCACAGAGGACAAGCAATTGATTGGAACCTATTTCCATGGGATCTTTCATAATGATCGAATGCGAGAGGTAATTCTTAATGAAATTAGGTCAAAAAAAGGGTTAGAACCGATTTATCATCGTGCCTCGTTTGCCCAGAAAAGGGAAGCAGGCATTGATTTATTAGCCAAAGTAGTTCGGGAAAATATTCAGTTGGATCTAATCTACCAATTAATGGCTGATTTCCAACAAGGACAGATTCAATGAGTTTCTTACAAGATCCAGTATTTATCCTGGTTGCTGCTATTCTAGTAGACTTGTGGATTGGAGATCCCCGATTGTTTCCGCACCCTGTTATCATAATGGGGAAACTGATCACGTGTTTAGAGAATAGGTGGAATAACGGTGAAAATAGAAAAAGAAAAGGAATCGTACTAACGATTACGGTAGTATTGGTTGTATTTTTGATTACCCACACTCTACTTTTTCTCGCCTATCACTTGCATTGGGTTGTGGGTCTCTTGGTTGAAATTTATCTAATTTCAACAACAATAGCAGCAAAAGGACTTTCATCTGCTGCAAAAAGTGTCCTGCATCCTTTGGAAAATGGGAAATTAGATGAAGCAAGAAGAGAACTGAGTATGATTGTTGGGCGTGATACGGAGAGCTTATCAGAGAGTGAAATCATAAGAGGAACAGTGGAGACCGTAGCCGAAAATACAGTCGACGGGATAACTGCACCATTATTCTGGGCAATTATTGGCGGAGCACCATTTGCGCTAGCATACCGTGCCATTAATACATTAGATTCTATGGTGGGGTATAAAGATGTTAGGTATCTGGAATTTGGATGGGCTTCAGCGAAACTTGACGATCTAGTAAATTGGCTACCTGCTAGAATGACTGCCTTATCCATGTGGCTTGCGGCCATTTTCATAAAAGAATCTAATATGAAGAATGGCTGGAAAATCACACGGAGGGATGCCAGAAAACACCCAAGTCCTAATAGTGGTTGGTCAGAGGCGATGGTTGCTGGCTTAACTGGAATCCAGTTAGGTGGAATTAATTTTTATCGCGGGATAAAGTCAGTAAGGGCAACAATGGGAGATCCATTAAGGGAATTTATGCGTTCGGATATTGAAAAAGCAATCGTGTATATGCATGGAGGGTGGATGGTATTTCTTATCATCGGTTTAGGTATCCTCTTGTTGTTTAGATAGTAAAATGAGGTGAAATGATGAAGTGGCCCAATCATGGTGGACAGTCAGAATCCATAAAAAAACTATTAGATATTCAAATAGATAAGGAATTAATCGATTTTAGCGCAAATTTAAACCCATTAGGTCCACCTTTCTGGTTAAAGGAGACCTTAATGAATCATTATGAGTCTGTTACTCGCTATCCAGACCCGTCCTATTCCAAAAGCAGCGTAGCAGTTGCGAATCATGAAGGGGTTGAGCAAGACAGCATTCTTTTAACAAATGGAGGAGCAGAGGCTATTTTCTTGGTAGCAAAATTTTTCGAAAAGGGAAAAGCCTTGATTGTTCAGCCAACTTTCGGGGAATATGAACGCGCATGCAAGCACTACCATATAGAGGTGGAAGATGTCTTGTATGAGCAAACGAATGGATTTAACCTACCGATGCAAGTTATTGGTGAAAAGCTAAAGGAAAAGGATGTTATTTTCCTTTGTCGACCTAATAACCCAATAGGGACGGTAATTGCTGAAAAAGATTTACAGTTGTTAGTAACGGAAGGTAAAAAAACAGGTACATATATTGTAGTAGATGAAGCCTTTGTCGATTTTCTGCCAGACTCCACTACTAGCCTATCAAAATGGTTAGCTATCTACCCTAATTTAATCCTATTACGATCGTTAACGAAAATGTATACCATTCCCGGGCTAAGAATTGGCTATTTGATGGCACATCCGACAGTCATTCATGTTTTGAAGAATGAACAAATTCCATGGAGTATTAACTCATTAGTGGATGCTGTTGTTCCAAAACTACTTGGAGATAAGGGGTTTGTCAAGGATACGAAAAAGTGGTTTTTGGAACAATCGGAGTCGCTATATTGTGACCTATCAACTTTGGATTTTTATCTTTCCCCTTCACAAGTAAATTTTTACCTTTTACAAGATAAGAAACAGCAAAACCGAACTGAAGAGCTTTATTATTTTTTAGTAAGGCACGGAATCCTACCACGACATACACATAATTTTAAAGGTCTAAATGGTAGGTTCCTCCGTCTAGCGATCAGGTCAAAGGAAGAAAATCAACGGTTATTAGTTGTTCTTCAAAAATGGAGAATGGAATCGTGATTATCTTTATATCTGGTGGTGCGCGGTCGGGTAAGAGTCATTTTGCAGAGCAAACGGCAATTTCAATCTACAAGAGAGCAAAAGAAGAAAATCAAACAGCCTCTCTTTATTACATCGCTACTGCTAAACAAAGTGATGATGAAATGGCAGAACGCATTCGAATTCATCAGCAAGACAGAGGGAACGGTTGGCTGACCATTGAAGAGCCTTTTGACCTGGAACGTGTTCTTTCGTCATGCAAAAAAGAGGATGTTATACTCATAGATTGTTTAACCATCTGGTTAAGTAATGTCATGTTTGTGCGGGAATACAGGTGGGAAAAGGCGAAAATGGCCGTCAACAGGTGGTTAACCCTGGCACGTGAAGGGCACTTTCATTTGCTGATTGTTTCTAATGATGTGAACGAAGGGATTCCCTTTTCGGATGAAATGGTGCTTACCTATATTTATACTTTACAGCTCCTGCATCAAACGATTGTCGAGCAATCAGAGCTAGTAGTAGAGGTTCAGGCAGGGATTCCAACTTATTGGAAGGGGGATAGGTGATGAAGCAAATAGGCTTTGGTTTTATACTTGCTGTCCAATTTCTGACACGTATCCCCATACCCTTTCAAAGTCCTTGGAATAAAACTACAAGCAGGTGGGCAATCAGAAGTTATCCGCTTGTCGGGGCTTTACTTGGCTCCATCCTTGCAGCTATTGCATGGTCACTAGAATCCTCTCTTCCTCTAGAAGTTATGACCTTCCTTATTCTTTCCTTATGGGTTTGGCTTACAGGGGGCCTACACCTAGATGGCTGGATGGATGTCGCAGATGCAGTAGGTTCAAATGCTCCCCTTGAAAGAAAGTGGGAGATCATGAAAGATCCTCATGTAGGAAGCTTTGGGATAGTTGCCCTCCTGTTCTTACTAGCATGGAAGACATTGTTGATTTATTTTTTGTTACAATCAGATATTCCTCTGTATTCGTTTATTTTCATTCTCGCCTTTTCACGGTTAGGAGCGGTTGTATTAATGATTAATCTACCAACTGCAAAGCAACAGGGATTGGCATGGGAGTGGAAGATGAATGTTAATCAGAAGGATTGTTTGTATGCCGTGATTTCAGTATTTCTTCCATTATTCTTGTTTCGTGACCTCCTCTATTTCCTACCAGGTTACATTGTGTTTATTGGATTATTTGGAGCATGGGTAAAACATCAATTTAAAGGAACAAATGGAGATTTACTAGGTACAGCAATAGAGGGAGGCGAATTATGGGGACTTGTGATTACGTGGATTTATTTCTCGTTCGTCATGGGGTAACGGATTGGAATCAGGAGAAAAGGTATTTAGGACATACTGACCGAGGAGTCTTAAAAAGTGAGCTCCCTGAGTTTGAAAAACTTCAAAACGAGTTAATTGATCAACGTTTTGATCATGTATTTACCAGTGATTTAAGACGTTGTCAGGAGACATTAGCATATTTAAACATTCCTGCACCCATTTCAGTGGACGCTAGATTACGAGAAATGAATTTTGGCGACTGGGAGGGAAAAACCTACAACGAGTTAAAAGACGAGAAAATCTATCAGGATTGGCTTGATAATTGGGAGCACAGTTCGATACCAAATGGAGAGTCATTTGTTGGATTTAAACACAGAATTGATTCCTTTTTGCAGGAAATATTTCAACATGAATTAACACCCAATGTGAAAAAGAAATTTCTACTTATGACCCATGGTGGCATAATCCGCTATCTTGTCTCACGGTTTGTACCGTCGTTGTCTTTTTGGGATCTATCCGTTTCCCATGGTCAGGGGATTCAACTAACCTTACTAAGGCAGGAGGGGAATTGGGTATGCAGCTTGTTATCGGTGGTGCCTTCTCAGGAAAAAGAAAAGTAGTAAAGGAAACGAATAGAGCATGTAGCTGGGTATCTGCCTATCAAGGCGATGGGATCGAGGATTGGGAAACCCACTGGCGTCATGGGACAACATTGGTGTTTGAGGGCTGGGAAAAATGGATTGCAGCTGAGCTTACCACTAGTCAAAACAATGACGACATCCGAGGCGTATATAAAGCTTTATTTCAAACACTGTTTGAGGAGGAGAAAAAAAGAAATAATAATATTGTTTTAATTTTTTTAGAAATGGGGAAGGGAATCGTCCCACTTCAAAAGAAGGATAGAAGGCTAAGAGATATTGCGGGTTGGATTGCTCAGGATGCAGCACAGCTTTCGGATCAAGTCGTCTATGTCTGGAATGGGTTATCAAGGAGTCTGAAATGATATTACTAATCTAATACTCAGACGAATAGAATAGGAGGGTAATAAATGAAACTAATTTCCATTTGTCCAAGTAATACGGAGATCGTTGAATATTTAGGTTTAACTTCTTCACTAATAGGTGTGGATGACTTCTCAGATTGGCCAAAGGAAATTAAGGGATTACCAAGGCTAGGTCCTGATTTGAATATTGATATGGACAAAGTTGAAAAGCTTGAGCCTGACCTAGTGTTAGCCTCTCTTTCTGTACCTGGAATGGAACGAAATATCATGGAGCTGAAGAAGAGGAATATACCCTATATTATCGTGCCCAATCCTAAGACATTAACAGAGATTGGAAAGAGCCTATTGGTTGTCGGAGAAGCGACGAATACCACTGAGAGAGCAAAACTTTTATACGAGAAATACAATC
>JAQSXG010000109.1 GCA_029256785.1 Neobacillus sp. | reverse complement strand
AATTTTTCTCGAGACAAAATTCAACCTCTCGATGTATTTCCGGAAGAACCTCAAATAATGTCTGGTCAAAGTAAAACAAACCATTTCGTACTTCATCTAAAACAGTCGGTTTATTATGCCGCAATTCATCCGTTTGCCATAGAATTGTAACTTCATTAAATAGGCTTTCTTTAAGTTTTTGCCGTTCTCTTGAAGTTAGTAAAGGGTGGTCAAGTTTATTTAAGGTTTCGGCTATCCGTTGTTGTATTTCAAGAATGGAACGCTTAGTTGCCTCTGTAGGATGCGCCGTAATGACGAGCTCGAGTGATAAGGTATTGAGTGCATGTTG
This sequence comes from Neobacillus sp., assembly GCA_029256785.1. Taxonomy (GTDB): domain Bacteria; phylum Bacillota; class Bacilli; order Bacillales; family Cytobacillaceae; genus Neobacillus. The sequence goes on along the minus strand of JAQSXG010000109.1, from coordinate 10,624 downwards.
GATCGACTCAACATCTATATGATTGTCTTTAAGTGAAAGAACGGCACTCTCGATCGAATCAGGCTGTACAATAGTGTCATCTTCGAGATGGTATTGCCTCCTTCTCCGAATACGATGATTTTGTTCTGCTACATTAATCAAATGAAAATAGACGGAAAAAGCACGAATGACTTGTTTTCTTATTGGTGAACCCATGCTTGAAATTTCCTGTTTTAGCTCTGAATAAATTTCATCATTAAAATCATTTCTAAGTGATTTACACATTATCCTGATTTTCTCAACTTTATTATATAGTTCCATTCCGCCATAACTGACCAAAATTTCACCAAGAATATTACCTAATAATTTAACGTCACGTCTTAGCGGAAGACTGCTGTCATTTATCTTCATTTCTGTTGTCATACTTTCACCTTCCCTTATTTCGAATAATTCAATTAAATTTTATATATAAATATAACATAACTTTACGGCTCATGTTCAATAACAGCTTAAAATATAGTCAAAAAAATGAAAAAATTTAAACATACACGAAAAAAATGTCACCCAAATACAGATTTGAGTGACGTTTTTTTTATTTTTTATTAAATTCTTCAAGCTTGAAAGAAATGGCTGCTGCTGCTTCTTCAGCTGATTTTGGGATGTTTGTTTTAAAAAGGGAGTTTGCTAATGAACCTATTGCGCCACTTGCATTAATCTCGAGAAAGGCAGTTATACGAGTTTTATTTTTATTCAATGCTCTAACTTCAACAGATCCTTCCCCAATATATTTTTCATTTTTTCGTTTTAGTTCAAAACTAACTTTATTTGGCTCATTCCATTCCTTAAAGTCGATTAATAGCGTGACTTTCTTTTTGACAATGCCGAGGTCGCTCTTGAATTCCCAAATAATTTGGCGGTCATTTGTGGTTTCATGAAAAATATAACCAGGCACAAGAGGCGCCCAATTATCTGCATCTCTTATAAAGTCCCAAATGACTTCAATGGGGATATCTAATTCAACTTGATGTTTATCACTAGGCATTCTATCCCTCTTTCGCTGTAAAAGTAAAAGACCTTCCATTAGTGAAGGCCATTTACAAAATTATATGATTGTTTCTCTAAATATAGACGAAGATATTGAATAAGAAGTGTGGTGTTTCTATATGACTTCTACTCTATCCGTGTTAAACTCACGATAATAGTTCTGTCCGGAGATTTCAGACATTTGTTCTTTGTTCACCTCAGCAAAGTAGGATGACAATTTTCCTTCATAAACTAGTTTTAATGAAGAACACTCCTTTATGTCATTCGGGGTAACTAATGACAATGGCTTTTGTTTATTAATCTCGACTCCTGATTCCTCTAGGAGAGCAGCTACAAAGTGCGAACAGAAAAATGCATTCTTACGATCAAACTCCATGTTGACCATCACAGCAAATAAGCCTAAAAGGTTATATCGATATTCATTTTTATTTCTTTCAATCTCTTTAATCTTCCTACAAATATTATCGTATTGCTTTTCGGTAATAGTGCAGCAGTATATCGCACAATCCGCATTTCTAAATATTCCGCCCCGTGTATTTTCTCGTACAAATCCGGCAATAAAAGGATTCCGTGGCCGCCTTCTTCCAAAGCTATAAACATTCCACAATTGATCATCCAATGCAATCGAGGCATGGTTATGTGGTTTTTTTGTATATAACTTAATTAGTTTTGTTAAGACAGTTCCGGTATCCGTAAGAAGTACATAAACCTTCCTCATCCTCTACTCCCCCTATTTTTTAACAGGAAGGGATATTTTTTTCTCTTTATTATCCCTTTAATCTATTTTTAAATTAGTCATGAGTTTTTCTCTTATACTAATAATATCGCTGTTATTTACCGATTTACACAATCTTGGGTTTTAATTTTATATAAGACTTAAGACCGATTATTGAATATCAATATATATTAATGTACTTTATTAAGTTCCCCATCGATACACATTTTTCCTGTTTCGCTAAAAAAATTTCCCATCTTTTGTATGCAATGCATAAAATAATACATTCATTACGATTGTGAGGTGACAACATTTGGGATTATATATAAACAAAAAGAAACATCCTGAAGTATATAAAAATAGCATAGATTTTGAGGAGCCAAACCAAGTTTTTGTTAAGACAGACTATCTTTCAACATTTATTGACGAACAAATCGAGGAAAATGTTTCAATCAATAGATTTTTAGAGGATATGAAACAGCAATTTATCGATCAAGGGGCAGTGCAGGCAAGTAACTGGGACATTGTTAATAGTCAGTTAAAAGAAATTAGTAACAACAATTTGCTTCATAAACAATCAGAGGAACAGATTCTTGAATGGATAAAGGTATTAGATGAAAGAAATAGTAGATTGCAAGCAGCTAACGAGCTATTAGCTTCCAAGATAAATGAACAGGTTGAACTGCAAAAGCAATTGTCTCAAGAATTTACAAAACAAGAGGAATTTCAAACAGAAGTATTAAGCAGGTTGGATAAACAAGAAGCTTTGACAGAAAAGATTTATCGTCAATTAAATCACATTCGCTCGATCCTTTTTGAACGAACAAACTATCTCGCTGAAAAAATGGACGAAGGCTATAAGCTCACATCTTCCTACGTTTATAACTTAATGACCGGCAACGACCAGCCCGTGTCATTCACCTTATTAAATAGAAACAAAAAAGTGGAAAAGCTGTAAAAAACGTAAGCACCCATTACCTTAATGGGGCTTTTTTGTTTTTGTTAACTAGACTGTTGATTGTAGCTCCAGCTAATGAAGGACATCTCCTTCCGATAACCAAGCCAAGTTGTCCTTCATGGTCCTTTCAAAAAAAACAAAAGAAGCACTATCTAATGAGATTAGTGCTTCCAAATTAACATGCAAGTCTGGGGTTATATGCTAACAAATCCTTTTCAATTCCTCTGTTAACCTAATAAATGCTTCCTTGTTTCTTTCTTGTAATGATTGGTCGATTTCCTGACGGAGGGTCTTTTTTCTAAAATCAATCATGACGTTGTTTAAAAACATTTCGGCAATTGTTGAATCGTTGTTTGCATCTGTCGGTTGCGGAGAATTTAATAATCTCTTTTCCATGGAAATCAACTCCTTAAGCTTTTTTTCATTATACTGTTAGTTTTCTAAAAATTCAAACATTTAATTCAAGAAAATGAAAAAAATTTTTTATTTCCTGATTTGTTAAGGAAAATTTAATAAATTATTTAGATTCATTTTATAACTCAGGATTAGACTCTAGATGTATCACAAATATTGATAGGAGGAAAAAAACATGAATAAGAAAATACTAGCAGTAATCGGGATTAGCGGAACACTTATGCTTGGCAGCGTTTATTCAATCTCTGCAAATACATCAGGGTACGACCTCTACAAATCTGCTTTAAAACAAACGCATACAGCAGATAGTTCAACGATGAGCATAAAACTTAAGGTTGAAGACAACCAGAAAGCCATCTTCACAATGGATTCCGAGTTCAAATCAGATTCAATTAATCAGGTAAATTCTATTTCTACACACCTAGCTAACGAAACTGAATCGAGCAACATGAACATGTATAAGCAAGCAGGTAATTGGTTTGTACTACAGGATGGAGTAGATACTGTTTATAAAATGGAAGCTTCAGCGAATCCTCATCATAAAAACACAGCGAAGCTTCAAGATGATTTAGAAAACCTAATCGATGTAATGACCAAAAATCTTCAACAACAAATTACAGTTGCAGAACAGAAAGATGGTAATCATGTAATCGAGTTAGATTTAACAGGTAAAGAAATACCGCTTACCGCGAATGCACTAAGCACATTAATGATTAAACATGCGGTTATGCTCCAGGATAACACGACTGAGAAAGAATCAGATTTTCATATCAAAGCAACTATACCAGAATTAGATCATGATATTACCGTTAAACAAATTCAACTAACCGCACAGGTAAACAATGAAAATTATATTGAAAAGCACATGATTAAAGCGGTTGTCACAGGCAAGGATGCACAAGGAAAAAGTCATGAACTAGTCTTAAGCATTGATATGAATGTTTCTGATTACAATGAAACACAAGTAACACCTGTGGAAATTCCGACTAAGAATATTGTTGAATTTGACCATGGACATGCTGGAAAATAAATCGTTTTATAAAAAGTAATTATAGAGGTGACAATCTTGGAAAAAGCAGTGGTTATAACTGGGATGACAAAACAATATTCCAATGGCAGAGGGATAAAGGATATTAATCTAACAATCAATCAAGGTGAAATCGTTGGTGTACTTGGACCAAATGGTGCTGGCAAAACTACCTTATTAAAATGCATGACAGGACTTATTCAACCCGAAAGCGGGAGTGTAGAAATTTTCGGTATGAACCTCCAGCACAATTTTAAAAAAGCAATTGGTCCTGTTGGTGCTTTAATTGGGCCAGCCGTTTCCTATGAAAATATGACACCTTTCCAAAATCTAAAAATGATTGCGCGTTTCTATTCGAATGTTCAGAGTGCAGATATAGATGCGGTCCTAGCGCAAACAGGATTATCTCCCTATAAAAACGAAAAAATTTCTTCCTTTTCAATGGGAATGAAGCAGCGTTTTGGAATCGCCTCTGCCCTACTTTCGCAACCAAGGTTAATTATCTTAGATGAACCAACCAACGGTCTTGATATTGATGGTCTGCTTACGTTAAGAAAAGTGATTCAAGAGGTTGCACGTCATTCCAATGTCACCTTTGTGATTTCCAGTCACCATATCTCAGAACTTGAAAAGCTATGTCATCGATATTGTTTTCTCATTAATGGGCAGGCATCATTTTATGAAGCTAGTGAACAGTCACTAGAAGAAATTTACATCAAGAAGGTGGAGGAATCGGCTTATGAATACAATACAAGCAAATAGTTATAATGAACTTCAAAAGCTGCTGGCAAAAAAAGTGACAAAGTTGTTCCTATTTGGGGCAGCAGCCTTGCCGGTTCTCACCAAACTTCTTGTAAATAAGCTCTTTATTATTGACTGGATGGCGTTGCCTGCAGAAAATATTAACCTTACTCTATTAGATTTATTTGTCAGCTTTTTGCTACCTCTATTTATTTTTATTGCGGCAACTGATTTATTTACTGGTGAAGGGGAACGAGGAACATTATTTCAGGTCCGCCCCATTAGCCGAATTGAGCTATTCCTATCCAAACTTCTCTCCATCGGAATGCTTGTACTAGCTCAATTGCTTTTGGTTTGGTTGTTTGTGCTAATCAGCAGTGCCCTATTTGATAAAACCTTTGATTTTATCTCTATCACCTCAAGTATAGGTGCCTACTTGGTATCGTTAGCACCGTTAATGGTACTAGCGGCGTTAGCTATTTTAATCGCACTTGCTGTAAAGTCGAGTGTTCTAGCGATTTCAGGAATGATTGTCCTATATATAGTGATGGCTTTTCTTCCATATATAGCACCTAACATTTTGTATATGTTACCAACCGCCTATCTTGACTGGTATATGCATTGGATGGGAGATGTGTCGATTCGTTGGATTGCCCAAACTGTCACTTATTTGTGCTCCTCTTTTGCATTGTTTTTAACAGCAGCTTATTATATGTTTAATAGAAAAGAAGCTTAAAAAGGGTGTATCCTATTGTCAATTAAACTCCGGCTCATACTATCAAATATTGCAATGATCATTGTTCCGCTTATCTTGTTTTTCTTTGCATCACTGCTATTAATGATATTTTTTTTAGGCGATATTAGAGAGATGGCTAATTTTCTTCCGGAAAGCCATAATTACCACCAGTCCGTTCAGGAAGATTCCAAGTTATTTTTTGAGCTAAAAGAAAAGTCCGTTATGAAACCGGATGAGTTGATAAACATGGATTACTTACAATCACTAGATTCACAACTTGAGAATATCAAATATGATCTAATTATTCGAAATGATGGTGAATTATATTACTCTACAGATGGGGTTAAAAATGTAAAGGTAGACGAATTGCCCGAATTTGGCAGCGAAACGAATTCACGTAATCTTGAAGAGGTTGGGGACCAAACCTTTGCTATAAAGCAGCATGATTTTTATATAGAGGATGGATCGAAACTATCTCTCTTTCTTTTGCGAGACGCTAGTCCATGGAATAAATTCATGAAAACCTTTTTTCCAATCTTATTTGGCTTATGCTTATTAATCTTAATTGCTACCAATGGATTATTAAGTTATTTTGTATCAAAGAGCATAATAAGGCCGATTAATCGTTTAAAAACTGCTGCCCAATTTATTAAAAATGGGAACCTTGAACATTCAATTGGTCCCGTTAGAAATGATGAGCTTGGGCAGCTGACACTTGCGTTTGAAGAAATGCGTATTCAATTAAATGAATCACGGCTAATCCAAAAGCAGTATGAGGAAAATCGTAAGGAATTAATCGCTCATATTTCTCATGACTTAAAAACACCTATCACTTCAATCAAAGGTTATATTGAAGGGATTCGTGATGGAATAGCTGACTCACCTGAAAAGAAGGAACATTATCTTAAAACCATTTACACGAAATCCGTTGATATGGACCATTTGATTGATGAGCTTTTCTTATTCTCCAAGCTTGATTTAGGTAAGGTTCCTTTTGAATTTGAAAGAATCAATTTAAAAGATTATTTAATCGATTATTTCGAGGAACTAAGCTTTGATTTAAGGAAACAAAATGTTGACGTTGATTTACATTTGTCACCAAATGGCAGTTGCTTTGTTCTAGCTGACAGGGATAAATTCAAACGTGTCCTAAGTAATATTGTTAATAATAGTTTGAAATATATGGAGAAAGATAAAAAGGAACTGAAAATATCACTTATTTCAACTGAAAAAAAGGTCGATTTGATTATTGAGGACAATGGACCGGGCATCTCAAAAGAATCACTCCCTCTTGTCTTCAAACAATTTTATCGTGCTGAACAATCCAGAAATAAATTAACTGGCGGAAGCGGGCTTGGCCTTTCGATTGCAAGAATGATTGTAGAAGAGCATGAGGGTACAATTCAGGTTGAAAGTGAAATAAAAATAGGAACAAAACTTACGATTTCATTGCCGCAAGACTGTAAAGAGGTGGATGCATCATGAAAAAAATCCTTATTATCGAAGATGAAAAAAGTATCGCTGAATTAGAACGCGACTATTTGGAAATCAACGGCTTTTCTACAGATATAGTATTAACTGGCGATTTAGGAATGCAGCGAGCCTTGACACAGGATTACGACTTGATTCTGCTTGATGTGATGCTCCCCAATATTGATGGCTTTGAAATTTGCAAAAAGATTAGAAGCGTTAAGGATATTCCGATCATTATGGTCACAGCAAAAAAGGAAGAAATTGATAAGATTCGCGGTCTTGGACTAGGAGCTGATGATTATTTAGTCAAGCCATTTAGCCCAAATGAAATGGTTGCAAGAGTTAAGGCTCATCTATCCCGCTATGAACGATTATCGATGAAGCAAAACACCAATGAATCACAGGGTATCTATATTCGAGGACTTTTTATTGACCGTTCATCAAGACGAGTGTTCGTGAACAATCAAGAGGTCACCTTCACAACAAAAGAATTCGATGTACTTACTTTTTTAGCATCAAGTCCAAACCAAGTCTTCAGCAAAGATCATTTATTCGAGCGGATTTGGGGCTACGACAGTAACGGAGATGTCTCCACAGTTACCGTGCACATCCGAAAAATAAGAGAAAAAATCGAACATGACCCCTCCAACCCCGAATACATCGAAACAGTATGGGGGTCAGGATACCGCTTCCGGTGAAAAGCACCACAGAAATACATTCGTACGCATCCAGTGGACATCATGAAGTCAAAAAAGGTGATATGCTCCATTTAAAGAATTTTTCTTTGAATGGCGCATATCACCTTTTTTAGTGAATTTGGCTTTCGAATAATGTGTTTCTTTGGTTGAATTTTGTGACAAACTTTAAGACTATACCGTTAGCTACCAGCAATCCGACACCAATCAGGAATAGGATAAGCGGACTTAGAAAGAACAGTCCACTAGCTTGGCTAATGATGATTCCGACAACAGGCAGGACTAGGATTCCACCAAATTGTTGTGCTTCCTGGTACGATTTAACCTTAGCCGAAATTAACACACTTAAGATAATGGTAAATAGTACTAAGGTTGGTATCACCCAAAACATTACTAACAGCCAGGTAGAATTTATTAATAGCAGATGATCAAAATACGTATAAGTTATTAGGTTAACAACGATAAGGTCGATGACATAAGCAGCAAAAGTAATCCCTAAGGCTGGAATGAGTGAGGCAAGAACCTTTCCTACAAACAAATCAATAATTGAAATCGGTGCAAACAACAAGGTTTCCAAAGTATTTCTTTCCTTCTCCCCAGCAAAACTGTTAGCGGCGGTCACCATCGAATTGATGATTGCCACTAGTAGAAAAAAGGGAATCATCATAAAGGTTAGGAAGAAATAGACAAACTGATAGCTAAGAGATGGCAATGAAGCCAGCGTATTTCTCAACTCTTCATTTGGAAAATCCTTGATGAACGCATTTATCGGTTTTTCGATATCATCAGCAGATTGGCCTACTAGATTAAAATGCAATCCCACATAAGCTAAAACGGAGGGGATAATGATACATAGGAGCACCGCAATAATGATCATTGGTACCCAGATCTTCTTTGAGGAAAACGTCGCTTTTAAATCCTTACGAGCAATCGTTAAGATAATATTTTTATTCATTTCCATCTTCCCCTCTAATTTTAAAGTACAGCGATTCCAGACTCCGATTCGTAATTTCACTGGTATGTACCCAAGATTCATTTAAAATAGCAATCAATAATGGAGTAATTTCATCCTTAACCCTCAAAGTAAATTCTATTTTATTTTCCCCCAGCCTTTTGTAAGGATATCCTCTGTAGTTTTGAGGATCCTTTGGATTAAGCCCCGTCTCAACTAGTAAGTTAATCTCTGTTAAATACTTATCCTCAAGCACACTCCTTGTTCCATTATCAATGATTCTACCTTTATTCAAAAATAAGTATGAATCACAAATGCTTTCAAGCTGATGGAGCACATGTGAACAAATAAGAATCGTCACCCCTTCTTCTTGGTTCACTTTTCTTAAATAATGAATAACATCGCTGATTCCCTCAGGGTCTAACCCATTAGTCGGTTCATCTAGAAATAGCAAACTCGGTTTGTGCAATAACGCTTTTGCTAATGTAATCCGCTTTTTCATTCCAGTAGAAAAACTCCCTACCACTTGATCCTTATGAGTAGTCATATCGAATTGTTCTAATAAATACTCGATACGCTTCGGATCATAACACTGATAGATTTTTGAAAAGAAAACTAGATTCTCCCACGCTGTCATGTCGTGATAAAGACTTGCACTCTCCGTTACAATGCCCGACCTCTTCCTTATATCATCACCCTGCTTGTTTGGATCGAAATTCATTACCTTCATTGTACCGCTCGTTGCATCAATTACTCCGTTTAATAACCGGATAATCGTTGTCTTCCCTGCACCATTCGGTCCTAGCAGTCCCGTTATACTTCCTTCATCGATTGTAAAAGAAACATCTGTTAATATTTCCCGTTCGCTAAATTGCTTACTAATTTGATTTACCTCGATAATCGCAGCCACAATTTCCCCTCCTAAAAGAATCCTACATGTTGTACGTTTTTGCTAACTACTTTGTTCAATGTTTATAATAAAAATATAGTATTTTTATTATTGCCATTTATTATTGGAGGTGCATGATGGAAAAAGGAACAATATTGGTTGTTGAGGATGAAGAAAAGATTGCTCGTCTATTAGAGCTGGAGCTTGGATATGAAGGTTATTCAGTAACCAAGGTTTTTGATGGGATTGATGCACTTGAAAAATTCCGAGCATACGATTGGGATTTGGTTTTATTAGATGTCATGCTACCAGGAATCAGCGGAATTGAGATTCTTAGACGGATAAGGAAAAATGACTTGGTTACCCCTGTTATTCTGTTAACGGCAAAAAGTTCTGTAGAAGATAAAGTTTCTGGCCTTGATCTTGGCGCAAACGATTATATAACAAAACCCTTTCAAATTGAAGAACTTCTGGCACGAATTCGTGCAGCCTTACGTACCAAACAAACCGAACGGCCAATGGAAGATGATAGTTTGCTATGTTTTGAAGATTTAATCATAAATCAAAAAACAAGAGAGGTTCTTAGAGCTGGGGAATCAATCGACTTAACTCCTAGAGAATATGATTTACTTGTTTTTTTGATGGATAATAAACGTCAGGTATTAAACCGGGAGCAGATATTAGAAGCGGTTTGGGGTTATGATTTCTTCGGTGACACGAATGTTGTAGATGTTTATATCCGTTACCTTAGGAAAAAAATAGATTCTCCCCATTTACCTACATTAATTCACACCGTTCGTGGTGTCGGCTATGTATTAAAGGTTGCCAAATGAAGCTAAGAAAAAAGATTAACCTATACACTGCCTTTCTATTTGCACTGTTGTTAATCCTGATGAATATCACCGTTTATTATTCATTTACCAAACTGATATACGAAAGTGAATTGAACACAGCGAATAAAGAATTAGTCAACATTACTGAGAACATAAGCAAATCACTTG
>JAQSXG010000108.1 GCA_029256785.1 Neobacillus sp. | reverse complement strand
GAAATCTTTTTTCACCCTAGAATTATAACATTGCACCTTGTCAGCGACAATCCGCTAAAGCGCGGAAAAAGTGATCTTTTTGTGAATACCTGGTTTTTCACTGTGAGCACCAGCCTCCCATCGATAAAATCAATTTCTCATTGGTACTACATAACTACCCAATAATTGACAAAAGTAAACATCACCAACTAGGACAATTGATTTGTCTGGCTTCTTCAGACGCAATATTGGTATACGGATAAACTTGTGAAAAAAGCTTGATTTTTTAACCCATAAGAATCAAAACAAATTTCCAAACCTTTTTTCATTCAATTATAAAAAGGTTATTCACGACACGCGTTCCATCAATAACCTCGGTTGACCCTATTCTCATTCAATTATTCCGTTTCATCAGAAGATGTATTATGGGTTGGATCAAAGTTAATGACTTCTATGATAATCGGTGTTCCCTTGACAATATCCGATCCTTCAGGAACAGTAATCAATAAATTTCCGATTCCATTTTCACCGGCTGTATACGCAAAATTGTCTTCCATCTGTACAACACCATTAATATAAACATTAAGATAACTATTATTGAGCTTTAATGATGGAAACGACTCAACTGCTGTACCCGTGTCATCCAAGAACTTCGCCACATCGATTTTCACCATTGTCTCTTCCGGTATCGATTGTTCCAATTCATAGAAAAAATGGGTGACTGACGGTGATAGTGTGATTTTGCTTTCCGCCTCAAAAACGGGCTTAATGATTTTAAGACCCACCATATTTCCCCCTTTGGTAGATGTATCAGGTTGCTCTTGAGAAGATGTCGAACGGCTTAATCAGCCTCATCTCTCATTCTTACTGATTTAGTACACCATATGCTCAAAAAGAAAAAAAGACATCCACAAAAACCAATCATACGAAAAGATAAGAAAATCACCTAAAACGCTAGAAACAAGGCAATGGAATTTGAAAATAGGATCTTGCTGCTCAAGGAAACCGCCAAATTTTGCACACTTCAATGGTGAAACCAATCACGTCAAACGAAGGAGTACGCACTCCATCCAAGGCGGTCCATATAATATTATAGTGGCCTAAAATGTTCGGAAAAGGGGGGAAATAAAATGGGAAATATGCATTTTTATTCAAAAAAGCGATCATCCATTCCTCAACCGTTTCTGTCACTCCCAAAAGTACAACAAGGTCAGAAACGGCTTTTTACCCGTCCGCAAAAAGTGGATACGTGCGCGTTTTACACATTATCCGACGGGCAAAAAAGAGTTTACACATCTGCCGATGCACTGCGCGGTCATGGTACAAAAATGATATTAAATCCTAATGAAGTATCCTACATGAATCTGTTCATCAATGGAATTTTACAATCAAAACAGAGTTATGACGTGGATAAAGGAAAGTTGGTGATCCGCACAGAGGATATTCCAATTAAAGGAACACCTATTATCCTGCAAATGGTAACGATTCGGTAATTAAAACACGGGTTTGACAGATATCAAGAATTAAAAAGGCTGTTCTTCTCATCCCCTGAAGGTGGAGACTTCGCCAATGATGTTAAATTTACAATAAAAACTTGATTATGGGCGTCACAGAAAGCCTACATTTTGAATAGCATTAAAGTGACTATTTTTATTTATTCTTAATCATCATTTTCTTTGCTGTTCATTAACTGGAGAAACGAAATTTCTCCTAAAACAAATAGCAAAATGAATAAAAGATTGCAAGGGGATGATTTTTATAGATAAGGTTGATAACTTCCAACTGATCAAGAAAGAATTAGAATATCTAAAGGGTATTAAAGACAAAACAGTCGGAATTATTAGTATGACAGCTAGAAAGTCAAATGGATTACGTACATTACCAAGAAGATCTGCAATGGGCTTTACCGCAATAAATTTTTTGGTAACAGGAATAAAGCAAGCGAGAGATTGCCTATTAGCATTAGATGGTCGAGTCGACTATATATTAATTGATATTGAGGAAAAACAAGATGTATCTCTTATTCGTGAAGCAAGAAGAATCATAAAAATATCTAAAGTCATTACTTGTAAACCCAACGATGCAACTATAGAATCCTGTGATCTACTAATAAGGCATCATTATAATGATGAATTGGAAAATAAGTCGGTGTTAGTCATTGGGTCTGGAAATTTAAGTACTAAAATAGCCTTAAGGCTCGCTGAGAGACAGGCTATTGTGCATTTGCACAGTAGAAACTATCAAAAGGCCACTAAAATTGCTGAAGCTTTAAATTTAATTCTCCCTAAATTTTCCAAACCAATACAAGCAATAAATCTCCCCTCAAAAAAGTATCATATAATTGTTTCTTTTTTATCTGCTGAAGAAATCATTGGAGAGGAGTATTTACCACTATTAAATGAGCACTCGTTAGTAATCGACGGAGGGATTAATAATTTTAAATCCACATTTATTAAAGGGGCTTTGGAAAAAGGAGCCACCTGCTATAGATTGGATGTCCGGATTGCTTTTTTATATTATTTACTCCTTCTAAGCCATGATGTAGAATTATTTTTTACACATGTAATGGGACGCATAAAGTGTCAGGATAAAGGCTATCATTTAGTTTCTGGGGGTATTATAGGCAATGTGGGTGACATTATTGTAGATAAAGTGATGAAACCCACTCAAATTGTAGGCATCGCGGATGGATTCGGAGGAGTTAAGAATAAGTCCAGTTATTCTCAAGAAGAAAAGATGAGGGCCGTCGAACTATTAAAACAATTAAGAGACTATTCAGAGTAAGGAATGAATTAGCTTATTACTTCCTTAAGTAGAACGAACTTTTTGAACACCTTTTTAAAATTGTTAAAAGCGCAGAGAGCTTAAAACTCTCTGCACTTTTATAAGCAGGAACTTGAGGGCAATCACAATTAAATCAAATCATGCGCAAGGATTTTGTCCGGAAATGCCTGCCTCCAAAAATCTATTTTATTTAATAAATCCACCTTCTTTTAACATCTCTTTGATTTCGTCCTTACCCATCAATCCTTTTTCAGAACTGTAATTTCCTATTTGTGCTGCGGGGTATTCGGAATAGTGTTCCGTTAACCCTTCTATATGAATGGTTGGCAGAATAACAAAATATTCTTTATCATAAAGGATTGTATTCCTACTTTCATTTAAAGAAAGGAGCAGCTCATGAATTTTTTCCCCAGGACGAATCCCAAGAACATCCACTTCTATATCTTTTTCCCCAGAAGCTTCGATTAACACATGTGCAAGATCAATAATTTTACAGGAGGGCATTTGCATCACAAAAATTTCTCCCCCAATACTTTCATAAGTGGCCTTTAAAACAAGTTTAATTGCATCCTGTACAGACAAGAAAAAGCGTGTCATGTTTAGGTCTGTGATCCCTATCTTTTGTTTTTCCTGAATCTGTCTTTTAAAAACATGGATAACACTTCCGTTTGTTCCTAATACATTTCCACCTCGGACACATACAAATTTTGTATTCGTATTTAATGTATTAGCGTGAATAATTAGCCTCTCGCCCATTGCTTTTGAAAATCCATAAAAGTTCAATGGATCAGAGGCTTTATCCGTTGAAATATAGACCACTTTTTTCACACCACATTGAATAGCTGCATCAATTACATTTTGAGTGCCTATAACATTTGTTTTTAATGCCTCTATAGGCTGATCTTCACAAATAGGGACATGCTTTAATGCTGCCAAGTGAAAAACATAACCAACATCTCTGCAAGCCTCAATTAAAGCCTCTTTTTCTCTAATATCTCCAATAATGAAACGTAATTTAGGATTTTGGTCAAATAGTTGCTTCATTGTGAATTGATTGGCTTCATTCCTTGAAAATATCCTAATTTCCTTTGGGTTTTTGTCTAAAAGTTGATTAATTAACTCGTACCCCCATGACCCAGTTCCACCCGTTACTAGGATGATTTGATTATTCAACAACTCCAATGCCTCCTAATTTCGAAGTTACCGATAAGCTGAATCCGCCTATAAAAACACGAAAGAATAAATCGGCTCCGATCCCACTGTTTGTTTAAAATACTTTCGCAAAGAAAGGATTATATTAATTTGATTTCCTATCCGTCTTAAATGAATAGAACTCCTTTTGATCAACCTCCAGCTTCTATAACGTATGCATTTCTCTTTTAGTTGTCATAGGCAGTCTCTTTAACTTAGACCTAAAAAAATGCTTATTAAGTAACAAAAAACTTTTGCCTATTTTTATTAGGCAAAAGCTAAACAAGATATTGACCCAAAAATCTACTTTAAAAAGTATCCAAAGGCTAATGCCGTCCTGAAAAATACAGAGGGGATATTTTAATCCTCAGGTCATCCATCCAAACCAAACACACGATGGAACAATATATTAAGATATACAACGAAAGTGGGATGATTAATTTTTGAATATACTGCTTGCCACATTTTGGGCCGTTCCACATGTTGGTGGAGTTTGGAAATATATGGTTCAATTGAAGAAAATTTTAGAAAAATCAGGACACAAGGTCGATTTATTAGGATACGGCGAGGATAATACCTATATTCATCTAGTTAATAAAGGGAAAAAATTATCTACTGATCAATTGCTTCCTCTGCTCCAAACGACAATTACCTCTGATCATTATCCGGAGATATATGCAAACGAACTGGTGAAGGAAACGGAATTCCAGAGGTATATGTATGAATTGGCAGCAGCATATTTTGGATTAAGAAAATACGATATTATTCACACGCAGGATGTTATATCAACTGTTGCCATAAGTCGTATAAAACCCGATACCATTCCTTTAGTGGCAACATTGCATGGTTCAGTTGCACTTGAAAAATACCATCAATTGGAAACTACCCATCGTTCTTCTACATCATCCATGGCCAAAGAATATTTTAAAAACCTGGAATTTTTAGGTGCAGTTTCTGCTTCCACCACGATCGTTGCCAATCATTGGCTGAGGGATATCTTAACAAATGAATTTGATGTTCCCTTGGAACAAATTCAAATTCAACATTACGGCTATGATGTTAGAAGTTTCTTGAAAGAAATGAAAGAAAAATCCTCTATAAAAAAACCCCAGGACAAAAAAGTCATTACTTATACAGGTAGACTTGTTGAATTAAAAGGGGTTCATCATCTGTTAACCGCACTAGGTCAATTAAAGAAGGAAAGAACTGAGAAAGATTGGGTATGTTGGATCATCGGAGACGGAGATAAGATGGAGGAACTAAAAACACAGGCAAAGATGCTTATGTTATCAGATGATGTTTTCTTTTTTGGTAAACGCCAAGATATTCCGTATTTACTATCTCTATCCGACATACATGTTTTACCCAGTCTTCTTGAAAATCAGCCATTATCTGTGATTGAAGCGCAGCTTGCTGGAAGATTGGTTGTTGTAAGTAATACAGGTGGACTGCCTGAAATGGTTCAGCACGGAGTAACCGGAATCGTTGTACCCGCAGGTAATCCTCAAGCTTTATTTAGAAACCTTGATCTTTTATTAGATAGCGGCAAGCTAAGAAAAAAACTAGGGTCTAATGCAAAAAAATGGGCGATGAGGCATTGGTCTCAAAAAAGAGCTGCAAGAGCTTTAATAAAAATCTATGAACAGACAAAATCAGAAGAAGGAAAGGATGAAACCAATGGAACAGACTTCTCTGTTGACATTTAGAAACAAGTTATCAAGTTGGTTCTCAAGAAAATTCTTTTGGATCAAGCGATTTTGGAATGTTAAAAGAGGGCAGTCTACGAAAAAGGAATTTAGGTTAAAGAGGAGGATTAACGTGGGGCTTGAGACGATAAATGGGAATTATGATGCTATTTTTAGCTTAGGTGATCTGTGCCTAGCAAGTATTCAATTAAGAAAACATAATTTACGCCCTTTTGCCGGTGTCATTGACTGGATGGGATCACCATTTCTGTATGATGTTAATAGACTTCTTAAAAATAAATTTCAGGGATTTATGGAATTATCAAATCTGTCGATCAGAGGCTACGCAAATGAACAAAATCTGCTCGTAGCAGATGATCAGTACAATATTATGTCTAATCATGACTTTGATACAGCCAGGAACACTTTAGCTTATCTAGCGACCTATCCGGAAGTTAAGGCAAAATTTGATCGCCGAATTAACAGGTTTTTAAATAAGTTGGAGACAAGTAAGCGTATACTTTTTGTTAGGACTGAAGGGACATTTGATGAAGTTTTAGCATTGGAGGAAACATTGTCTAAGTTGGTGAAAGGTGATTTCCGAATTCTAGTTATCAACCATTCGAATGTTAATGACATAGTGGTCCAAAACTGGCCGCTTGAAAAGGTCTGTTCTTTGGAGTTCCCGAATATTGAAAAGTGGGAAGGAAATAATGCTCTTTGGGACCGGATATTAAAAGATGTTCATATTAAATGAGAACTTTCCCTAATGGATAGGATAAGTTGAATGATGGAAAAAGGGCACTCACAGAATGACTATGTTCAGTTTCGAGAAGAGCGCAACCCTATTAAAACTACTTTCCCTGAATAGTATACCAAAGCGTCCAAATCCCTTAATAGGATAAAGATTTGGACGCTCTTTCTCTCCTTCCAAACATCAGTATATTTTACCCATGTTTGAGAAGGTTCTTATGTCGCTTGTCTGACTATCTAAAGAAAAAGGGCATATCTATTAATCTGTGAACTACTGGGAAAAAGAAAAAAACAAGCCCGAAATAAGTGAAAATGTATTGAAAAAAATTAGATCCTGAGATTGGTGACTTCGTCCGTGAAAATTAGGCGAATAGACGATAAAGCGAGAAAACCGCTAAATAACTGCTTTCATAGACCAATTCACGTTTCCTATCCCAATTAATAAACGAATTAAATGTTTTTTTACCGAGAAGAAAGAAACACGCCTACACAATATTATCTCTCCACAATACAGTAACAGTATATAACCTCATAGGAGAGATGTGGACAATGAAAATTTTGCTGGCCACTTACTGGGCCATTCCGCATGTAGGCGGGGTATGGACATATATGACCCAATTGAAAAAGAAACTGGAGTCCTATGGCCATGAAGTTGATCTGCTTGGCTATGATGAGTCCAACCTTAATGTCACTGTTATAAATAAAGGACTGGTTTTGACCAGAGATAAAGTGCTTCCGTTAATCAATGCTAATTTTACGCAGGCTAATTATCCCGAAATGTATGTCAATTCTCTGGTCAAGTGGACAGAAACTCAGCGCTATGTTTATGAGTTGAGTGCCGCTTATTTCGGCGTTCAGGACTATGATATCATCCATACTCAGGATATTTTGTCAACGGTTGCCATGAACCGGATCAAAAATCCAAGTACCCCATTAATTGCAACCATTCACGGTTCAGTTGCTCACGAGATCAGACGTCAATTAGAAACTGTTCACAAGTCGGAAACATCTTATCTAGCAAGAACTTACTACGATGATTTGGAACGTGACGGAGCCATCTCCGCCGACACAACCATTGTCTGCAACGAGTGGTTGCAAAATATGTTGATAAATGAATTCCGCGTCCCTAAGCAACAGCTTAAAATACTGCATTATGGATTTGATACCGAGAATTTCATCAGAAAAATGAAAGAAAAACCAACACTTGAAGCACCAGATAGCAAAAAAGTCATTATTTATGCCGGAAGGCTCGTTGAACTTAAGGGTGTCAATAATCTCATTTCCGCATTAGGTCAATTGAAGCAGGTCAGAAACGACTGGGTATGCTGGATTGTCGGCACGGGTGAAAAAGAATGGGAGCTCAGAAGCCAGGTGATGTCGCTTGGGTTGGGAGATTCCGTACAATTTTTAGGCAAAAGAGAAGATGTCCCAAGTCTGCTGACCCAAACTGATATCCTTGTTCTACCAACACTCATCGAAAACCAACCACTATCGTTAATCGAAGCGCAAATAGCCGGAAAAGCTGTCATCGCGAGCAATGTCGGCGGAATACCGGAAATGATCAAACATGGCGTAACCGGTTTGTTAACTCCACCGGAAGACGCTAATGCTTTGTTCAGTAACATAAATCAGCTTCTTTCAGATGACAAGTTAAGAAAAAAACTTGGTACCAATGCAAAAAAATGGGGAATGACGCACTGGTCAATCGATAAAGGTACTCAGGATCTTTTGAAGATCTACCAACAGGCTATTTACAACAAGAGAAAGGACGAGAAAAATGTATAAACTGATCGATTTCTTAAAATATTTCTTCTTCATTTGTTATTGGAAGATTACCGATCTTTGGAAGAGAACTTGGCGGAAGAAAAAAGTTGATACATCTGAGTTTATGAAAGATCAACGCTCTGATATCGTCCTTTTGAACATCGAAAGCTATCATTCACTATTTGCCGCTCCAACCCAGCACCCAGAGATTTTCATGTCTCAGCCGATTTTTGAAAAAATCATTCATTCACTCCCGCCGAATTACGTGCTGCCAGATCTCAAAACATTAAAAAACATCGTGAAAACCTATAATAAACCCGCAACTGTTCTGGACGAATCAGAATTAAATGAAGATCAAGTTTTTGATAAAATAAAGGCGTCGGTTCCTAGAGATTATATTCTACCCCTGTCTGTGGGCACGAACCACAATCAACCATCCCAACTTTCTAATCAACGAATTAACTTTGTAAAAACGTTTGTTCCTAATGTTTCTCCTGACCTGCAGCATTCTTCACTTCCGGAAATCAATGAAAGCAGTACAAAACCCGAAGCTCAGGAGGTCCATGCTCTTAGCATTACACCTCTGGAATCAAGAAAGAAGATTATCCAGCCTATCGCGCAACAAAGTGCAGAACCGCAACCCGATAAATATAAATTTGTTTTCTTCAAGTAAAAATTAACAAAAAGGGGGGAGAATTGTGAAAGCGATTGTGACCGGCGGTGCAGGCTTTATCGGTTCGCATCTCGTTGACGCCTTGATTAATCGCGGCGATGAAGTACACGTCATCGATAATCTGAGATCTGGTCGCTTAGAAAATATTCATCCGCAGGCCGCATTGCATATTGTGGACATTTCAAGCCGGAAGGTTAAAGAAATTATCGTTCGCATCAAACCAGACATTGTCTTCCATTTGGCGGCTCAGGCTGATGTTACGACATCCGAACAGTCTCCGGATATTGATGCCGAGATCAACATTAAAGGAACAATTAATATTCTGGAAGCTTGTTGTCTCGCTAGGGCAAAGAAGATCATTTTCGCTTCAACTTCAGCCGTGTATGGGGAAAACCAGAAGGACTTATTATCTGAAGAAGACCCGGCAGCTCCAATATCCTGTTATAGTTTATCAAAATGGACAGCAGAGTCCTATATCCGGTTATTTTACAGATTCTATCAACTCCCTTACACGATTCTCAGATATGCCAATGTGTATGGACCAAGACAAGTAGCAAAGGGAGAAGGCGGGGTTGTCGCTATTTTCATGAATCGAATCAAAAAAGGTGAGCCCTTAAAAGTTTTGAGTAACGGTGATCAGACTCAAGATTTTATCTATGTAAAGGATATAGTCAGAGCAAATCTTGCCGCAATCAACAATGGAAGCGGAGAGATTATTCATGCAAGTACTGCCGAGACAACATCCATCAATCAGCTAATTAGCTACCTGCAGCAAATACATGAATCACGGCCTAAGACGATCAATCTTGTTCCAAGACCTGCGGAAATCAAGCACAGCTGTTTGGATAATACAAAAGCAAAACAGTTACTTAAATTTACACCGTCGTACTCGATCATAGATGGATTGCGAGAGACTTATGAAGCAGAAGTCTTGAATGAAAAATAGATGAAGAACTTTGTGAACAGCTAATAAATGATTAAAGACCTGCCAAAATCAATGATCCGGCAGGTCTGTTTTTTTTATGCTAATTTCTTCCTTATTCACTTTAAAATACATCGAACATGTTGCTGAACGATTTCATCCTCAGGTTAATTCTTAACTTCCTTATACGTATTGCTGATGAGGTCTAATTGTGTGATCTTGCCTGTATCTTTGTAGTAGCGAAAGAACCCGGCAGACGGCGCTGTATCAGGATCGGCCGCACTGTCATTCTGGTGGTTCTCACGCAGTTCCATTGAGTAATAAGCACCATCATCGGTGGTATCAATATAAACTTCATCAGGCGTATAACCCGCTGCTTTAATAACAGCCTCTTCTGCCTGTTGCTGTGTCACTGTCGCACTCGAGCTAGCGGTAGAACTGCTCTGGCTGCTGGATGACGGTGCAGCGGATGAACCATCAGAGCTGCCGAATGACGAAGCACTTGAACTGCTTGAAGATGCATCTTCTGAATTCGAGACAGACGTTCCTGTCGAGGCTCCCTCCGTCTTTTTCTGTTTCAATGTCATCGCCTTATCTCTAAGCTCCCTTGCATCTTTTCTCAAAATCCCCGAACCGTTTTTTTGAAGAATAACCCCATTTAATGCCTTAATCGCTTGATCCGGATCATCCATTAGCCGTCTTGCAACGTTGAAATTATACGTCTGTGCTGATAGAATCGTCGCTTTTTTATCATTCTTTTTGTGACCTAAAGCCTCTTTAAAGTATTTTGCCGCAGCATCATAATTTTTCGAAACGAGAGCAGCTTGCCCCTTTTTCATTGCCTGATCGTATGCTTTTTCCTCCTGATTCGCGCAACCACTCAGAATGAGAATCGCAACCAGGAATAAGGTTGTCAGAGTTTTTTTCATCATCTGCCTCCAGTTTCAAAAGACGTTATATTTTCTATTCTAGCATTTTTTGCTTCTCTATTTCCTTCTTTCTCTATTTATCGACATTTTTTAACATGTGCATAAGTGATTGTCAGCATAGGCACTTTACATAGGTTCATGCATATACTGTTTTCAAATTAATTAGGGAGGATCTTGTGTTATGAATCCGGTCATACCGTATTATGGTTCCTTTACAAAATGCGAAGAGGTGCCGATCACATTCCCGCCGCAGCACCAGAATCGTCAGCCCGGC
>JAQSXG010000107.1 GCA_029256785.1 Neobacillus sp. | reverse complement strand
GTCGGTGAATACGCCATGTGCGGTACCACCATAGTTTGTACCTAGCGCACGCATACCACCAATAAGAACAGTCATTTCCGGTGCAGTTAGGTTTAATAGTTGGGCTTTATCTACTAAAAGCTCTTCTGGACTTACACTATATTGTTTCTCTTGATAGTTGCGGAAACCATCAGCAACAGGCTCTAGCACATCAAAGCTTTCAGCATCTGTCTGCTCTTGTGTTGCGTCACCACGTCCAGGAACAAATGGAACAGTAACATTAAAGCCAGCATCTCTTGCAGCTTTTTCGATTGCGGCACTACCGCCTAGGACAATCAAATCGGCCAAGCTGATAGTTACATCTAGTTCCTTTTGAATGCCTTCGAGCACTTGAAGTACTTGTGCAAGTTGTTCCGGCTGATTCACTTCCCAATCCTTCTGTGGAGCAAGACGGATACGAGCACCATTCGCGCCGCCACGATGGTCAGAACTACGGTAGGTACTAGCAGAAGCCCAAGCTGTTGTTACCAGTTTACTTACAGTAAGTCCAGAGTCAAGAATTTTTGCTTTGATTTGGGCAACATCCGCATCTGTTAATTCATAATTTCCAGCTGGTACGGGATCTTGCCAGATGAAATCATCTTCTGGAACTTCTGGACCCAAGTATCTTGCTTTAGGACCCATGTCACGGTGTAGTAATTTGAACCATGCACGAGCAAATGTATCTCCAAACTCCTCAGGATTCTCATAGAATCGACGGGAAATTTTTTCGTATAGTGGATCATAGCGCAAGGCCATGTCTGCTGTAGTCATCATCGTAGGAACTTTAATTGACGGATCTTCTACATCTGGTGCAAGATGCTTTTCATCTGCATCTACAATATGCCAAATCCATGCACCTGCAGGGCTCTTTGTCAACCACCACTCATAACCGAATAATAATTCGAAGTAACCATTATCCCACTGTGTTGGGTTAGCAGTCCAAGCTCCTTCAATTCCGCTTCCGATCGTGTCACGACCAAAACCCTTGCCGTAAGAGCTTTTCCAGCCTAATCCTTGTAGTTCAATAGGAGCAGCCTCTGGTTCAGGACCAACTTGAGAAGCATCTCCTGCACCATGTGCCTTACCAAAAGTATGACCACCTGCAATGAGAGCAACGGTTTCTTCATCATTCATTCCCATCCGAGCAAAGGTATCACGAATGTCCTTTGCACTCGCAATAGGATCCGGCTTACCGTTTGGTCCTTCAGGGTTAACGTAAATAAGCCCCATCTGAACAGCAGCAAGTGGATTATCAAGCTCACGTTCGCCCTTGTAACGATTGTCAGCTAGCCATTCTGTTTCGGTACCCCAGTGGATATCTTCTTCTGGATGCCAAATATCTGCACGTCCAGCTCCAAAACCAATAGTTGGACCACCCATGTCTTCGATAGCAACATTTCCTGCTAGGACAAGCAAGTCTGCCCAAGAAATCTTGTTACCATATTTTTGTTTAAGTGGCCAAAGGAGACGGCGTGCCTTATCAAGGCTAACGTTATCTGGCCAGCTGTTTAGTGGAGCGAAACGTTGGTTACCTGTGTTTCCACCGCCACGGCCATCACCTGTACGATATGTACCTGCAGCATGCCAAGACATACGGATAAAGAATGGTCCATAATGTCCGTAGTCAGCTGGCCACCAATCTTGACTATCTTTCATTAAGTTGCGAAGATCTTGCTTAAATGCATCGTAGTCTAATTTCTTAAATTCCTCTGCATAATCAAAGTCTTCTCCCATAGGGTTTGATTTCTTGTCATGCTGGTGAAGAATATTTAAGTTTAACGCATTTGGCCACCAATCACGATTTGACGTACCACTTGATTTGTTACTTGTAGCACCGCCGTGAAACGGGCAGCCTTCGATGTTAGCATTTTCTTTCGTATCCATATCTCTTATCTCTCCTTCTGTGTAAGTATTAAAATATATAATTATGCATCTAGTTTTAACAAACGTATAAACTAGAATTATAATAATTATTATTATGTAATAATTAATATAAAATAGCAAGAAATATAAACTGTGAGAATGTAAATAAAAATGAACTGAGAACATATCATGGAGTAGTAGACTAAGAGGATTAGATAAAGGAAAAATAGAATATAAGAAAGTGCTTTCAATTTTTTCTCATATTACCATTATAATGAAAATGAATGATATTAAGCAAGTTAAAAGGCCATGAATACAATTGTGTTAGCCTATGATTGGATGAATGACAAAATAAAATGAATCGGATGAACTACGATTTCAATTACTATCATTAATTGATAATTCGATGAGAATTTGAGTAAAGTCAAGATTAATAAACTAAGATAAAAGGTGATAAAAATGGAAGCAATCATCTTGGCCGCTGGATATTCTAGCAGAGCAAATGCGTTTAAAATGACGTTGCCGCTTGGCCATATGTCTGTACTGGAGCAAACGATTTCAAAATTTGAAGGTTTATGCAGCAGAGTGATCGTCGTTGCGGGGTTTCAAGGGGAACTCATCCAAGAGGAAATAACAAAAATCATCAGTAAAAATGCCTATTCCTTTCAGATTAAGGTAATTAAGAATGACCACTTTGAACAGGGAATGTTTACTTCCATCCAAAGGGGAGTAAGCGAGATAAACACCCCAACTTTCTTTATCACACCCGGAGATTGTCCGCTAGTTAAAAAAGAGACCGTTCAATTAATTTCTGCACAAAAAGGGGAGGTCGTAATCCCAAGCTTTGCATACAAAGGTGGGCATCCTATCAAATTATCAGAACAGGTGAAACAGAAAATCCTCGAAACCGAAACAACAAGTAATCTGCGGAAGGTTCTAGACGGTTTTGAAAAGAGGTATATAAACGTTAAGGACCCAGGAATTTTAATGGATGTTGATACGCCAGAGGATTATCGAAAAGCAACTGATTATTTTCACATAGTTTCCGGATTGTTTTAGTCTATGAATAAGAAGATAGGGGTCGCTGCGGCTAACAGTTCCCTATCCTAAATATAAAAAGAAAGGTTAAAATGATTGTCAGTTTGGTAATGAAAATGCCTCAATTTATATTGGTGTATAGTGATTTTTCGAAAAATTCATACCAGTTCGATAGGTGAACCTGACGGAATCATGAATTCTGTCAGGTTCTTTTCGTATCTGGCACTTTTTAAATTGAAGTAATTTGGGTTGAAATTAATATATTTTTTACTTTTGTATAAGTTTACTTTACTTTTATAAAAGGTTAATTTATAATTTGATTCAAGAGGTGATGGTTATGAAGAAAGATTTTGGTGATTCGATATCAAATAAGGTTTATGAATATCGTGTACTTGCCAGAATGTCTCAGCAGGAATTAGCTGAGAAAGTTGGGGTTTCCAAACAAACCATCTTCGTTATGGAAAAGGGAAATTATGTTCCGACACTGCTATTAGCATTTCGATTTGCTGAATTTTTTAATGTTGATGTAAACGATATTTTTACTTATGTGAAAGGAAATGATCAAAATGATAACTAAGTTTTTCTCAGATATCCATAAAGCAATTTTTTCTCCTTTACAGTCTTGGGCTGAACAATCTACGGGAAATTGGAATATTCTCATTGGGGTTGGTTTTTTACTGCTTATTGGTAGTGCGATTTTTGCCTATGCATTTTATAAGAAGATTGGGCCAGACGACGAAAGGACAAATAGAATCTTTTTGAAAAGCTCTTACTGTATGTTGTGGGCAATTATTCTATGTGACATCATTTTTCCTAAAAACGATATGTGGACCATTTTTTTCTTGTATAAATATACGCTGGCGATTTTAGCTGGTGGGATTTACCTAGCCGTCCAATATAAAAAGGATTTTTCATAAGGTAGAGTTGCGAGGCGTTATGGATGGAGTAATAGACAATGCGGTAAATAAGTAAACTATTAGATACAAAGAGTGGTAAGGAAGTAATCCGACATATTTCTGCATGAAATGTCGGACAAATAAATACCTTTTCCTATAAATTATATAAGTAGAAGGAGGGGAAAAATGGATTGGATAGCTAGTATGAATAGTGCTTTGGATTACATTGAAAACAATCTTGAAAAGGATATAAATTATAAAAAAGTTGCACAAGTAGCTCATAGCTCCGAGTATCATTTTCCAAGGATGTTTTCATCTATTTCTGGAATATCTCTATCTGAATATATCAGACGGAGACGCTTAACACTTGCTGCATTTGATATTCAAAAAAGTGACATCCGAATTTTAGACGTAGCCTTAAAATATGGCTATGAGTCCGCAGATTCTTTTTCACGTGCTTTTCAAAAGACACACGGAATTAAACCTTCCGAAGCTCGAAATCAAGGGGTGAAATTAAAAGCCTTTCCGAGAATTTCCTTTCAAATTTCGATAAAAGGGGATACCGAAATGGAGTATCGAATTGAGAATCTTAATTTTGATTTAAAAGTTATAGGTAAAGGGAAGGTAGTCAAAACGAGTAGAGCCTTTAAAATAATTCCAACTCTTTGGAGTAGTGCCAAAAAAGATGGATTTATGCAACAATTGATTGATATGTCCTGGGAAGAACCAAAATGCACACTTGAAAGCCTTTTAGGCGTTTGTGGAAAACAGGCAGCCATTACGGATGAAGAATTTACATACTTTATGGGGGTCCGATATGATGAAGAGGTCCCAAGTGATATGGAAACGCTCTCTATTACTCATAGGACATGGGTTGTATTTCCAGGTATAACGAATGCTTGGAAGCGGTTATATTCAGAATGGGTTCCGACTTCTGGATATGAACTGGCTGATATACCTTGTATCGAATGTTATTATCCACCCAAGCATAAACCGAGAAACGAACTGTGGGTTCCCGTAATTCCAAAATAAGTTCATATTATTAATTAGGGAATCAAACGTAGAAAAGGGGACTTTTTTAGCAAATTTGGAGGCTCCTTCTTTATTCTCTCTTTATTTGTAAAACTACATTAACAAATACGTTTGTGAAATATTGTACTTTAACAAACGAGACGTTTGTTGAACAAGCATAAATAAATACAGTGAATAACCCAGTCCAATCATATCGGATTGGGCTATTTTTTTCAAAAAATGTACTCTTCCTAGTTTAATTATAACAGATAAAAATTGGTTATTATAGACTGTTTATTCTTATAAACCACTGTTAAAATGCAGTAGAACCTTAAATGAGATTTGTGAAGGGTAGATCTAACTTTAAGTCGTACGCCAGAAATAAAAGTGTAAGTGAACAAAGGAAATTTGTTCTTTATCCGATCAATTAAAATCGTGTTAGGAGAGATGTAATGAGTTCTTTGGTTCTCGGTTTTCAAGAAATGGATAATACACAGCTTTCGCTCGTAGGCGGAAAAGGGTTGAACTTAGGGGAATTATCAAAAATCCAAGGAATACACGTTCCAGAAGGGTTTTGTGTGACAACCTTAGGATATCAGAAAGCCAACGAACAAAACGAAACGTACCAACCATTGTTGGATCAACTATCAAAGCTAAAAATAGACGATCGAGCTCAAATTCATGAAGTCAGCAGGAAGATTCGTCAAGTCATTATAGACACAGAAATTCCAACCGATGTTGTGAACGCAGTTACTAATTATCTCTCCAAGTTTGGCGATGAACATGCCTATGCCGTTCGTTCTAGTGCGACGGCTGAAGACCTTCCACATGCCTCTTTTGCTGGACAGCATGACACCTATTTAAATATCATCGGAAAAGCAGCAATTTTGCAGCATATCAAAAAATGTTGGGCTTCCCTTTTTACAGATCGTGCAGTCTTCTATCGAATACAAAACGGATTTGACCACAGACTTGTTTATATCTCCGTCATCGTACAAAGGATGATATTCCCACAATCCTCTGGGATTATGTTTACCGCAGATCCGGTTACTTCAAATCGAAAGGTGCTATCGATCGATGCTAGCTTTGGACTTGGGGAAGCACTTGTCTCTGGCTTGGTCTCTGCCGATAATTATAAAGTAAAGGAAGAAAAGATTGTTGATAAGATGGTAGCAATCAAAAAATTGGCTATCAATGGACGAATAGAAGGCGGAACAGAAACACTGCAAATCGATCCTAGTCAGCAACAGACGCAAACACTGACTAACCAACAAATTTTAGATCTAGCAAAAATCGGTAGACAAATCGAAACTTACTTTGGAAGTCCACAAGATATTGAATGGTGTTTGGTTGATGGTAGCTATTATATTGTACAGAGTCGCCCCATCACTACCCTATACCCAATCCCTGAAGCGAATGACCAGGATAATCATGTTTATGTTTCTGTCGGTCATGGACAAATGATGACCGACCCTATGAAACCATTGGGTTTATCTTTTTACCTGTTAACCACTCCTGCACCGATGCGAATAGCTGGTGGAAGATTGTTTGTTGATGTCACACCTATGCTGAAGTCACCTTTCAGCAGAAGTACGATAGTAAATAATTGGGGAAAAGCAGAACCTCTTATAAAGGATGCACTATTGACCGTGGTAGAGCGAGACGATTTTATTCAATCCATACCAAATGCTGTAAAACCACCTAGTCCTTGCAAAAGCAATTTAGATAAACTAGCAGAAATTGAAAACAATCCATTAATTGTTACTGATTTAATTAAGAGTAGCCAAGATTCGCTAGCAGAATTAAAACAAAGTATTCAAACGAAATCTGGAATGGAGTTATTCAATTTTATTCGAGATGATATTCAGGAATTAAGGAGAATATTATTTGATCCTCAAAGTTCGGTTGTAATAATGGGTGCCATGGAGGCATCCTCTTGGATCAATGAAAAAATGAACCAGTGGTTAGGTGAAATAAACGCAGCAGATTCTCTATCCCAATCGGTACCTAACAATATTACTTCGGAAATGGGCCTGGAACTAATGGATGTCGCTGATGTGATTCGTCCCTATCCTGAAGTAATCAAATATTTGGAGCGTATACGTGATGACAACTTTTTGGATGGACTGGATAGGTATGAAGGTGGGCAGGAAGCACGAGAGGCAATCCATGCTTTTCTCAACAAATACGGAATGCGATGTGCTGGAGAAATTGATTTGACTAGAACGCGTTGGATAGAAGAACCACTTACACTCGTCCCATTAATTCTAAATAATATTAAACACTTTGAACCACATGCCAGCAAACGGTTATTTGAGCAAGGGCAGCGTGTTGCTCTGAAAAAAGAACAAGAGATAGTAGAACGATTGCTGCTATTACCAGATGGTGAACAAAAAGCAAAGGAAACAAAACGGATGATCAATCTCATCCGGAATTTCAGCGGGTATCGTGAATATCCAAAATACTTTATGATTAATCGCTACTTCGTTTACAAGCAGGCTTTATTGAAAGAAGCAGAACAACTCGTACATGCCAAAGTTATTCAGAATAAAGAAGATATTTACTTTCTCTCTTTTGAAGAATTGAGCGAAGTTGTATGCACAAAAATCATTGATTACGGTGTGATTCGTAAACGAAGGGACGTGTATAAATTTTACGATAAATTAACGCCCCCACGTGTAATCACGTCTAATGGTGAAATTATCTTGGGTAAATACAAGAGAGAAAACCTCCCTGCAGAAGCCATTGTCGGTCTTGCTGTTTCTTCCGGTGTGATAGAGGGCAGAGCACGGGTTATTTTAAAAATGGAAGAGGCCAATCTCGAAGAGGGAGATATCCTAGTCACTGCCTTTACTGACCCAAGTTGGACACCCTTGTTTGTTTCGATAAAAGGGCTCGTCACCGAAGTGGGTGGACTGATGACCCATGGAGCGGTTATCGCACGTGAATATGGCGTACCAGCAGTTGTCGGCGTAGTAAATGCGACTAAATTGATAAAAGACGGGCAACGAATTCGTGTGAATGGTACAGATGGGTATATTGAAATTTTGTAATTGTTAAATACACCCAGATTTATCAAGAAGTTACTACACCCAATGAATATGGCTAAAAAAGAAATGAGAGTGGACATCCACTCTCATTTCTTTTACTATATTTTTATCTTTCAACCAATTCTAGCTTCTCACCATTCGGACCATAAAAAAAGGCAATTTTAACTGTGTTATTTAGGATGGATCGAGGTTCCTGATCTTTTAATTTGACGCCTGCTTCTTTCAAACGTACGAGTTCCGTTTCAATGTTTTCAACAGTAAAAGCCAAGTGGCTAACAATTCCCTCGTTTCCAACCGGTTCGCCGTCATAGATAAGTTCGACCTCTACACTTGGCTGCTCTGGAAAATATAAAAAGGCAAGTTCTACCGTGTCATTTAGCCACTCTCGATTTCTCAATTCTAAACCGAGGATGTTTTGATAGAACGCTAAAGACTCGTCCATATCATTGACCATTATCCCTACATGTTCCATTTTCACTATACATTCCTCCCTTATCTAAAAATAGTATGTATCGTACATTTATAATAGTCTATTTGGTCGATAGCGGAAAGTTTAAGGTGCCTGACCCCCGGTGAATTAATGCGTTACTGCGCTGGGGGTCAGGCACCAATTTTCTATCTTACCTTCACAATCGAATGATATTAGATAAAAATATTTTAGACCTATATAATAGAGTGGATTGATAAATTTGTATACACAAGAAGGAGCTGTTTGTTTTGGTACAATCTTTAACAGGAAAGGTAGCTTTCATCACAGGTGCAGGAAGAGGGATTGGAAAAGCAACTGCCATCGCGCTTGCGAAGGAAGGGGTTAACCTTGGTTTACTTGCAACAACTGAATCAAATTTAAAGCAAGTTGCAAGTGTTGTGGAAGGATTAGGAGTAAAAGTTGCTTATGCAGCAGTGGATGTTTCAAACTTTGAGCAAGTCCAACAGGCGATTGAGAAGCTAACAAACCAAGTTGGAAAAACAGATATACTGATTAATAGTGCGGGAACAAGTAAGTTTGCTTCCCTATTAGACATGGATCCAGAAGAGTGGAAAAGGATCATTGATGTGAATCTAATGGGTACTTATTACGTAACACGGACCATTCTTCCTCAATTGATTGAAAAAAATAGTGGTGATGTGATCAATATTTCATCTACCAACGGCTTGAATGGGGCCGCTACATCAAGTGCGTATAGTGCTTCAAAATTTGGTGTTATTGGACTAACTGAGTCATTAGCACAAGAGGTTCGCAGAAATAATATTCGGGTAACTGCTTTAACACCAAGTACAGTCGCAACGGATATGGCACTTGATTTGAAACTAATCCCTGAAAACGATGAAAAATATATGCAGCCAGAAGATATTGCTGAACTAATCGTCTCACAATTGAAATTAAGCCAACGAGTCTACATAAAAACAGCCAGTATATTGGCTACGAATCCATTTTAATCATTATTAATCAAGTGCCTGACCCCCGTCGAATTTAAGCGTTACATGTCGGGGGTCAGGCATCTTTTTTAAGGATTTTTATAAAAAATGTTATTTACCAGTTCAATCATTTTTTTACTGGGTAGTTGCAGTGCTTCTTCATCATAAACCATGTAAAAACTTCGGAGAAAACGGATTTCTTTAATTTCTATGTGTTTTAATGTCTGTAACTCAAGCTCTTTCTTCACTGCGTGCCTCGATAGTATGGAGACTCCCAAACCTGCTTCCACTGCTGATTTGATGGCTTCTGTTTGCTCCAACTCAATCACGATATTGAGTTTCATAGGATCCTCATGATTTCTACGAAGGGTATCTTCAATAACTTGTCTCGTCCCTGACCCCACTTCACGAATAATAAACGGAAGGGTGAATAACTCTTCAATAGATAGACATTCCTTCTCTGATAACCAATGGTTCGGCGGAGCGATGACAATCAATTCATCCTCTGCAAAGGGAACTTGTTTTAATGATGGATAGGATAGCATTGATTCAATAAACCCTAGGTTAATTTCACGATTATTTAATTTTTCAATAATGTATCTTGAGTTGAATACTTTAAACCGAATAGCTACTTTCGGGTACAATTTATTAAAATCAGCTAAAACGAAGGGAAGAATGTGCTCCCCAATTGTAAGGCTGGCACCAACTTGTAAATCTCCGTGAACGACACCTTTTAGTTCCTGTAATTCATTTGTGGTTTCGTTCATAATCAAAAACAGTTTTTGAACCTGTTTATATACGATCTCTCCAGCTAGGGTTAATGACATCTTTTTCGTAGTCCGTTCAAATAATTGGCAATTCCATTGGTCCTCTAACTGTTTGATTTGCATGCTTACAGAGGATTGGGAGAGGTGAAGATCTTTTGCTGTTTGTGAAAAGCTTTTGTTATTTGCTGCCACATAAAATACTTTTAAATAATCAAGATTCATTACTTTCCTCCTGAGGTTGCAATATCCATTTAACACTATACTTCTTTCTGAAAATGAAGAAAAGTCACCTTATTAATTGAGCTACCTTTTAAAAAAGCCGATAAATAAATAGTAGAAATGGAGAAATCGAGAGAAGTGCCAAGAATCCAAGTACTGCCACTCCAACTGGTTTCACTCCGACTTTTTTAAAATCTGCCCATTTAATATTTAATCCTAGGCCAGCCATTCCCATTGCTAATAAATAGGTACTTAATAAAAGAAAGAATTGGGAACCGCCCTCTGAAATCCATTGCAAGGTATTGATCAAACTCATTAAGAGGAATCCAAAGATAAACCAAGGGATCGGCAAGTCCTTACTATTTCCGGCCTGTTTTGTATTCTTTCTATTAATAAAATAAATAATGAACAGAGCAACTGGGATTAGAAGTAATACTCTTCCTAATTTGACAAGGATCGCGGAATCACTTCCTATATCTCCACCCGGTACCCCAGCAGCAACTACATGTGCTAATTCATGTAAGGTAGCTCCTACCAATACTCCATATTCGGTATCAGTGATTGGTAAGTAGGGAAATAGAAAGATATATAGTAGGGTACCGACTGTACCGAGGACAGCAATACATGATACAGCAATGGCTGTTTGCTCTTGTTTTCCTTTAATGATAGGAGATATCGCTACAATTGCC
>JAQSXG010000106.1 GCA_029256785.1 Neobacillus sp. | reverse complement strand
TCAAAGGTGCGGCTGGAAAGTATTCTCGTAAAGACATAGATGCATTAGGAGAATTTGTGAGTATATACGGAGCAAAGGGTCTTGCTTGGCTAAAAGTTGAAGAGTCAGGCATTAAAGGACCGATTGCTAAGTTTTTCTCAGAGGAGGAGGCAAAAGCTCTTAAAGAAACACTTGAAGCAAGTGATGAAGATTTGTTGTTATTTGTAGCAGACAAGCATAAGGTAGTTGCCGACTCATTAGGCGCTCTTCGTCAAAAGCTTGCTAAAGAGTTAAACCTAATTGATCAGAGCAAGTTCAATTTCTTATGGGTTACTGATTGGCCACTACTTGAGTATGATGAGGAGGAAGGTCGTTATTTTGCAGCGCATCACCCTTTTACATCACCGTTCAGAGAGGACCTTCCATTATTAGATACTGACCCGGCGAGTGTTCGTGCCCAGGCGTATGACTTAGTCCTCAACGGTTATGAGCTTGGCGGTGGTTCAATAAGAATTTTTGAACGCCCTATTCAAGAGAAAATGTTCAGCGTACTTGGATTTACTCCTGAAGAAGCAAAGAATCAGTTTGGCTTCCTTTTAAATGCTTTCGAATACGGGACACCACCGCATGGAGGAATTGCTCTTGGTTTAGACCGTTTGGTTATGCTTCTTGCCGGCAGCACCAATTTACGTGACACGATTGCATTTCCAAAAACTGCTAGTGCAAGTTGTTTGTTAACAAATGCACCAGGTGAGGTTTCGGAAGCCCAGTTGGATGAGCTTTCTTTGTCACTTAATGTTAAGAAATAAGGCGAATGAAACGCTTACATGAATCCTTGAAACAGTTTTTAATCTATGTTATTATAAAACCAATCAAATAAGCGTCCTGAAATGTACGTTGTATGACCTATCTTTTGACCAACATTATTTCTTCGGGAGTCCGGAGTTTTCCAGTTGCGTAAATGCCTCACCTTCACGGTAAGAGGACTTACATAAACTAGAAACAAGACACCCACCTGCGAAAGTAGCGGGATCAAAAGAAGGCACAAGAGCGACGGCACCATTGGGACTCTTATAAAAATAGTCCCCTGCATAAGCAGGGGGCTATTTTTATTGTGAATATAGGTCAGAGTTTGTAAAAATAAGATAATTCCTATCAAAATACTTGTTTTTAAGTAAAGGTATGATATATTTTTTAGGGTAAATGATATTTAATAAATAATCGAATAAATTTCTGGAGGCACATATGTTACATCAATTTTCTCGTAATGAACTTGCCGTGGGCAAAGAAGGTATGGAAATTATGAAAAACAGCACCGTAGCTGTTTTAGGAGTGGGTGGAGTTGGTTCATTTGCTGCTGAGGCACTCGCACGCTCTGGTGTTGGCCGTTTAATACTGGTTGATAAAGATGATGTGGATGTTACCAACATTAATCGCCAGCTTATTGCGCTCCTTTCGACAATAGGTCAACCAAAAGTAGATATTATGAAAGAGCGGATAAAGGACATTAACCCTGATTGTGAAGTAATTGCCTTAAAAATCTTTTATACAGAAGATACATATGAGGAATTTTTTAACTACAATTTAGATTTTGTTGTCGATGCATCAGATACAATTATTTATAAGATTCATCTAATGAAGGAATGTCTAAAAAGAAATATCCCAATCATCTCCAGTATGGGTGCGGCTAATAAGATGGACCCAACACGCTTTCAAATTGCAGATATTTCTAAAACACATACAGATCCAATTGCAAAGGTTATCCGTCAGAAGCTGCGCAAGGAAAGAATCATTAAAGGCATTCCGGTTGTCTTTTCTGATGAAAGTCCAATTGTGATTCGTGAAGATATTAAAAAAGAAGTAGGAAATGAACAAGCGGCAACTAGAAAAGGACAAATGCCACCAGCATCTAATGCCTTTGTTCCATCTGCGTGCGGACTAATAATGGCTAGTTATGTTGTTCGAAGTCTGCTAAAGGATATTAAAATCCAACGAGTATCAGATGAAAAATAACGAAATCCCCAAACGATAAAAAGTTTGGGGATTTTTATTTATGAAAGGAAATTATTTGAAAAATAAGGTAAACTTAATGAAGATAAAAGGCAGAGAGGGGAAATAAATTGGAACCAATCGTGGTTTTGAAGGATGTTACCAAAGTAATTAAAGGACGGAAGATCATAGATAGTATCAGCTTTGAGGTAAATAAAGGCGAGGTCTTTGGCTTTCTTGGACCTAATGGTGCCGGAAAAACGACGACCATTCGGATGATTGTTGGGTTAATGGGGATTACCTCCGGGGATATTACTATTGCTGGTTCTAGTATAAAAACAAAATTTGAGGATGCGGTTAGACATGTTGGTGCAATTGTCGAAAATCCGGAAATGTATAAATTTCTAACCGGGTACCAAAATCTCATTCATTTCGCGAGGATGTCCAAGGGAATTACCAAAGAAAAAATTAATGAAGTAGTTGAATTAGTTGGATTAACTAGCCGCATTCATGACAAAGTTAAAACGTATTCTTTAGGGATGCGCCAAAGATTAGGTGTGGCACAATGTCTATTACATGATCCGGATGTATTAATTTTGGACGAGCCGACAAATGGTTTGGACCCAGCTGGAATAAGGGAGATTCGTGATTATATCCGTTTGCTTGCAAGAGAGAAGAAGATGGCGGTAATTGTTTCTAGTCATATGCTGTCTGAAATGGAAATGATGTGTGACAGGATTGGAATAATTCAGGATGGGCGCTTAATTGATGTACAGCTTGTCCATGATTTTGTTCAGGGTCATGAAGCAACCTTTGAATTTGAGGTTATTCCAAGTGAAAAGGCACTCTCGCTCCTTCAAACCAAATTCCCGAATATGGCTGTTACTAGTTCAAGAAATGGGATAACGGTAACGCTTAAAAAAGAAGAAATACCACAAATTGTTAAGATGTTCGTTGAAGGGAATATGGAGCTTTATGGAATAAAAGAAGTAGCGAAAACCTTAGAAGATCGCTTCCTCGAAGTGACATCAGAAAAGGGGGCGGACAAGCATGCTTAATTTAATTCGAAATGAATGGATGAAGATTTTTAGAAGACCTGGTACATATGTAATGATTGCGATTTTATTGTTAATTGTTTCTATTACGGGTGCGTTTATGAAATACCAAGAAAATAGGACTGACCAGAATCATGATGAGGATTGGAAGACAATACTGGTTCAGGAGAATGAGGCATTAAAAAGTCAGTTAGAGTCAAGTCCGATAAAGGTTGAACAGGATTACTATAAAAAACAAATTGCTATTAACGAGTATCGGATCGAGCATGATATTCCTTTTAGAGAAAAGTATAATGGTTGGTCGTTTGTTAAGGATAGTTCAGAGCTAATCCTATTAGCTGGCTTGTTTACCATCATAGTATCTGCTGGCATTGTTGCTAGTGAATTTAGCTGGGGGACGATAAAGCTTTTATTAATTCGGCCAATTAATCGAAGCAAAATATTAATATCCAAGTATTTAACTGTCCTATTGTTTGCACTTTTACTAGTAGGTTCATTATTTGTCTATTCTGCTATACTAGGAACGATCCTTTTTGGATTACCGGAACAAGCCATTCCATATTTAAATTATTTTGATGGCAAAGTAACCGAGCAACCTATGTTCATTTATTTAATTAATTACTATGGGTTGGCTTCAATAGAGATGATTATGATGGCCACGATGGCATTTATGATTTCCTCCGTTTTCAGGAACAGTTCATTAGCAATTGGTCTATCCTTAACCCTAATGTTTATGGGTTCCCAACTAACCGCTTTGTTATCAATGAAATTTACATGGGCCAAATATATTTTGTTTGCAAACACAAACTTAATGCAGTATTTCGAAGGTGCACCATTGGTCGAAGGAATGACCCTTACCTTCTCAACTATTATGATTCTTTTATACTTCGTAATTTTTCAATTTCTCGCCTTCTATGTTTTCAATAAGCGCGACGTTGCAGCATAATAAAAATAACCTTCAGAAATTCCTGAAGGTTATTTTTTTCGGTAAATTTTATCCAGTACAATTGCCAAAGCCTGCTCGAATTTACCAGTTTTCTTCGGGTGATAGTATTGTTTGTTTCTTAATTTATTTGGTAAATATTGTTGTGGGACCCAGCCAGCTTCATAATCATGAGGATATAAGTAGCCAATACCTCGTCCAAGCTCTTTAGCTCCTTTATAATGAGCATCACGTAAATGGTCAGGTATTTCACCGATGTTGCCTTTTTGGATATCCGCGAGTGCTTCACTAATGGCGACTACGGCAGAGTTTGATTTTGGTGATAAGCACAACTCAATCACTGCGTTAGCAAGCGGAATTCTTGCTTCAGGAAAACCAATCCGTTCTGAGGTTTCAATAGCAGCTAGCGTACGAGCACCTGCTTGCGGACTAGCGAGTCCAATATCTTCATAGGCAATGACAAGCAGTCGTCTACTAATACTTTGCAGGTCACCAGCTTCGATTAATCTTCCTAAGTAATGGAGGGCGGCATTTACATCACTGCCACGAATTGATTTTTGAAAGGCGGACAGAACATCATAATGACCATCACCATCCCTGTCCGAACCGTAGCTCTTCTTTTGCATGCATTCTTCAGCCGTATGCAAATCTATCGGGATGACCTCGTTATCAGTTTTATCAGTCGATAAAATTGCTAGTTCAAGTGCATTTAGCGAGCTTCTTACGTCACCATTCGAAGCTTGGGCGAAATGGTTTAAAGCCTCTTCTGTAATTTCAACATTCAAGCTGCCATATCCTCGATCAACATCATTAATCGCACGGAGAAGAGCGGTTTTTATTTCCTCTGCTGACAACGGTTTGAGTTCGAATATCTGACAGCGGCTTCGAATAGCAGGATTTATTGCATGATAAGGGTTACTCGTAGTCGCACCAATTAATGTAATCATTCCATTTTCTAAATACGGGAGTAAGAAATCCTGTTTTCCTTTGTCCAGACGGTGTACCTCATCAAGGAGAAGAATGACCTTTCCAGACATTTTTGCCTCTGCGGCAACAATTTCCATGTCTTTTTTATTATTTGTAACAGCGTTAAGGGTACGA
Source organism: Neobacillus sp. (assembly GCA_029256785.1). GTDB lineage: Bacteria > Bacillota > Bacilli > Bacillales > Cytobacillaceae > Neobacillus. The sequence goes on along the minus strand of JAQSXG010000106.1, from coordinate 7,707 downwards.
AAAGCATACTTTGTACTTCCGGCAATGGCACTCGCAATCGAGGTTTTACCTATGCCTGGAGGGCCATATAAAATCATTGATGTTAGCTGTTTGGCCTTCACCATCCGGGCAATTATTTTATCTTCAGCCACCAAGTGCTGTTGGCCGACGACTTCATCAATTGTTCTAGGGCGCATACGAAATGCAAGCGGTTTTTGTTGCATGTTAACCTCTCCAACTTTTAAAATGATTATCTTAACTCTATCATTTTCTAGCAAAAAAGCATATTAAAGAACAATATGCTATAATAGCTAATGCCTATCAAATTACTAAGGATTTAGTAAATGGAATAACTAATATAAATATTGGATTAAAATGAACAGAGGTGCTTATAAATGAAAATTTCGACGAAAGGTCGTTATGGTCTCACGATTATGATTGAACTAGCAAAAAATCATGGTGAAGGTCCAACATCCCTAAAAGCTATTGCCCAAGCGAATGATTTATCAGAACATTATCTGGAGCAATTAATTGCCCCACTCCGGAATGCTGGATTGGTTAGAAGTATCCGCGGCGCATATGGTGGATATGTTCTTGCGTTAGAACCTTCAAAGATTACTGCAGGTGATGTGATTCGTGTTCTTGAGGGACCGATTACACTTGTTGAAGGCCTGGAAGATGAGGGTCCCGCTCAACGGGAGCTATGGATTCGAATTCGTGATGCGATTAAAGGCGTTCTTGATCAGACTTCGCTCTCTGATTTGGCAAGTCACAGCGAAGACAGTGAAACGGACGGTTATATGTTTTATATTTAGTGTAATAAATAATTATTTTTGATAGAAGGTGGAAAGATGGAACGAATTTATCTCGACCATGCGGCTACAACACCGATGCATCCAAGTGTTGTGGAAAAAATGATGGAAGCGATGACTAACACATTTGGTAACCCCTCCAGTATTCATTCGTTTGGCAGGGAAGCCCGTCACTTTATTGATACAGCTCGTGGAGATTTAGCACGTAGTATCGGTGCGAAGGAAAATGAAATCATCTTTACAAGTGGTGGAACAGAGTCTGATAATATGGCCTTATTTGGTGTAGCTGAAGGCTATCAACATCAAGGGAAACATATTATCACAACCCAAATCGAACATCACGCGGTGCTTCACGCCTGTCAGCAATTAGAAAAACTAGGCTTTGAAGTTACTTATTTACCTGTTGATGAATCAGGAAGAATTTCGCTTGAAGATTTGACCAGAGAATTAAGAGACGATACGATTCTAGTATCAATTATGTACGGTAATAATGAAGTGGGTACTCTCCAGCCAATTGATGAAATTGGCCAGCTATTAAAAGACCATCAGGCTCTTTTTCACACAGACGCAGTCCAAGCTTATGGTATTGAAGAAATTGATGTAAATCGATCCTTCATTGATTTACTTTCAATAACTGCCCATAAAATCAATGGGCCAAAAGGGATTGGTTTCCTGTTCTCGCGTGATCATGTCAAATTGGCGCCTCGTATGTTTGGTGGGGAACAAGAAAGAAAGAGGCGTGCTGGAACAGAAAGCCTTGCTTCAATTATTGGCCTACATGAAGCGGTAAAAATTTCAGAAAAGCTACGATTAGAAAAACGGGCAGCTTTTATTGAATTTAAAGAACTATTTATCCAATATTTAACGGAACAAAATATAGAGTTTAAATTAAACGGATTGCTTGATGAATCACTACCACATGTATTAAACTTAAGCTTTCCAGGTACAAACGTTGAGGCTATGCTGGTTAATCTTGACTTAGCTGGTATTGCTGTTTCAAGCGGTTCAGCTTGTACAGCTGGCTCGGTTATACCATCACATGTCCTAGTTGCCATGTACGGTGAAGGATCGAACCGTTTGACCAATTCGATCCGTTATAGCTTTGGTTATAACACAACGAGGGAACAAATTATTAAGGCGGCAGAAGTAACGGCAAAGGTTGTTTCGCGTCTAAAAAAATAAAGCACAACCAGTTGAAGGGGAAGAGTGGTGAATATTGTGGATACAAAGGATAAAAAAGATATAAGAGTAGTTGTTGGGATGTCTGGCGGAGTAGATTCTTCCGTTGCAGCACTTTTGCTCAAGCAACAGGGGTATGATGTTATCGGTATTTTCATGAAAAATTGGGATGATACAGATGAGTTCGGAATGTGTACCGCAACCGAGGATTATAACGATGTGATTCGTGTTTGTAATCAAATTGGCATCCCCTATTATGCAGTCAACTTTGAAAAACAATATTGGGACAAGGTTTTTACTTATTTCCTTGAGGAATATAAGGCTGGAAGAACTCCAAATCCCGATGTTATGTGTAATAAGGAAATCAAGTTCAAGGCGTTTCTTGAGCATGCGATGAATTTGGGTGCAGATTATCTAGCAACGGGACATTATGCACAGGTGGAGTTCCGTGACGGTGAGTACAAAATGCTCCGCGGTTTGGATGAAAATAAGGACCAAACCTACTTTTTAAACCAATTGACACAGGATATGTTAAGCAAGGTAATGTTCCCGATTGGCAATCTTGAAAAGCCAAGGGTACGGGAAATCGCTAAAGAAGCAAACCTTGCGACAGCAACGAAAAAAGATAGTACAGGTATTTGTTTTATCGGTGAAAGAAACTTTAAAGAGTTTCTTGGCCAGTATCTGCCTGCGCAATCTGGAAATATGGAAACCTTTGACGGAACTGTTATGGGCAAACATGAAGGCTTAATGTATCATACCATCGGGCAACGCCATGGATTAGGTATTGGTGGTGCAGGTGAGCCTTGGTTTGCTATTGGTAAGGATTTAAAAAGAAATGTACTTTATGTTGGACAAGGGTTCCATCATGAAAAACTCTACTCTGACTCCATTCTTGCTAACGAAGTAAGCTGGGTATCTAATAAGGAAAAGCCTACTGAATTCGAATGTACAGCAAAATTCAGATACCGCCAGGATGATAATAAAGTAACTGTTCGTCTTCTTGAAGGCAACAAAGTTAACGTGACTTTTCATGAACCACTTCGTGCCATTACTCCAGGGCAAGCCGTTGTCTTTTATAACGGAGATGAATGTCTAGGTGGAGGCACAATCGACAAGGTTTATAAAGATGGTCAACGTTTGACGTATGTAGGGTAAAAGTTCCCCTGATTCCTATGGAGTCGGGGATTTTTTTAGCTTAGCTAAATGCTAAGCTTTTCGCATATATGCTATACTCGAAATGAAGATGGAGTGGATAAAAAATGGATAAAAACCAATTAGGTGTACAATACATGCAAGAAGGAAAATGGGAAGAGGCTGCGAAGATTTTTAATGAGGTAATTGAGGAGAATCCACAGGATGCCATTGCTTATATAAATTTTGGAAATGTGCTTTCTGCGGTAGGTGATGATGAAAAGGCACTGAAGTTCTATGAAAAGGCCATTCAATTAGATGAAAATGCTGCAGCTGCCTACTATAGTGCCGGGAATATATATTTCAGCAATGAAAAATTTGACACAGCTAAAACTATGTTTGAACATGCTTTGAAAAAAGGACTTCATTCTAGTGATAATTACTTTATGTTAGGTTTGACACTTGTACAGTTAGATCAGGGGAAATTTGCTCTTCCATATTTGCAAAGAAGTGTAGAGCTGAATGATGAAGACGCTGAAGCGCGTTTTCAATATGGATTATGCCTCGCACAGCTTGAGTTAATTGATGAGGCGATTATACAGTTAGAGAAGTGTCTTGAATTAGATGAGTCACATTCAGACGCTTACTATAATCTTGGGGTGTCATATGCTTATAAGGAAGATGCGAAAAAGGCATTAGCCATGTTTGAGAAAGCACTTGAAATACAACCAGACCATCTATTAGCTGGATATGCGAAAAAACTAATAGAAAAGGGCAAGTAAGAAAAATCATCCTGTAGAAAGGAGGAAGCTGCGATGGGTAAACAGGACTCACTTGATTTATTTGAAGAGCAAGGAAAGTTTGTGAGGGGTAGGCACTTAGTTACAATTTTTCATAATGAACAAAATCTTTACACTGTATTACGAATTCGAGTGGAAGAAACGAATGAGCAGTATGACGATAAGGAAGCAGTGATTACAGGCTATTTTCCTCGCATTCATGAACAGGAAACCTATACTTTCTTTGGTGAATTCAAAGACCATCCTAAGTTTGGGATGCAATTTCAAGTTCAACACTTTCGCAAGGAAATACCCCAGACCAAACAAGGCGTTATCACCTATTTATCAAGTGAAATGTTTAAAGGTATCGGAAAGAAGACCGCTGAAAGTATTGTTGGTACATTAGGGGAGAATGCGATTTCAAAAATTCTTTCCCAGCCATCCTTACTGGATTCTATTCCGAAGCTTCCTCCAGAAAAAGCGAAGATGCTATATGATACCTTAATGGATCATCAGGGACTCGAGCAGGTAATGGTTGCCTTAAACCAATATGGATTTGGTCCGCAAATATCGATGAGAATTTATCAGGCTTATAAGGATGATACACTTGAAATCATTCAAAAAAATCCTTACAAACTAGTTGAGGATATTGAAGGAATTGGGTTTGGACGGGCCGATGAGCTTGGATATCAGCTTGGGATTTCGGGAAGTCATCCAGACCGAATTAAAGCTGCCTGCCTCTATACTCTTGAAAGTGAAAGCATACAAACAGGTCATGTTTTTATCCATGCAGAGGATTTACTTGTACAGGTTCAAGAGCTCCTTGAGAGCAACAAGCGAGATCAGATTGAGTTCATAGAAATATCTACTGAATTAATTAAACTTCAAGAGGAAGGCAAAATTATTGGGGAAGAGAAACGTATATATTTACCTTCGTTGTATTTTGCTGAAAAAGGTCTTGTGACTAGTATTAACCGCATTCTCGAACAAAAGGAATATAACGAGCAATTTCCTGAATCAGAGTTTCTCCTTGCACTTGGTAAGCTCGAAGAACGAATAAATGTTCAATATGCACCGACACAGAAGGAAGCCATACAAACAGCGTTAATGTCACCGATGTTAATCCTGACAGGTGGTCCCGGTACAGGGAAAACAACTGTTATCAAAGGTATTGTTGAGCTATATGCAGAACTACATGGCTGTTCACTAGAGCCGAAGGATTATCATAAAAAAGATGAACCGTTCCCATTTTTGCTAGCCGCTCCAACCGGGAGGGCAGCAAAAAGAATGAGTGAGTCAACAGGATTACCTGCTGTCACCATTCATCGGTTACTTGGATTTAATGGAACAGAAGAATTTGACCATAGCGAAGCAAGTCCACTTGAAGGAAAAATCATCATTGTAGATGAAACTTCCATGCTTGATATATGGTTAGCAAATCAATTGTTCAAAGCCCTTCCTGAAAACATTCAGGTCATTCTTGTTGGTGATGAAGACCAGTTACCGTCGGTAGGTCCCGGACAGGTTTTAAAGGACTTGTTACTGTCTGAACGTGTTCCAACGGTAAGATTAACGGATATTTATCGCCAAGCTGAAGGGTCCTCTATCATTGAACTGGCCCATGAAATTAAAAAGGGATTAATACCGGCTGATATTACAGAAAAACAGAATGACCGGTCTTTTATCCGATGTTCCGGGGCACAAATACCTCAAGTGGTGGAAAAAGTAGCGTTAAATGCAAAAACAAAAGGATATACTGCCAAAGACATTCAGGTGCTGGCACCGATGTATCGAGGTCCAGCGGGCATTGACCGCTTAAATGTATTGTTGCAGGAGATTTTTAATCCTAACCCTGATGGGACTAGAAAAGAAATCGCTTATGGTGATGTAAAATATCGCATAGGTGATAAGGTGCTGCAATTAGTGAATCAGCCTGAGAGTAACGTTTTCAATGGTGACATTGGTGAAATTATTTCGATTTTTTATGCATTTCTTTTGAAGGAAATGAAGTAACCTATACCAAACAGGACTTGAACCAAATAACTCATGCTTATTGCTGTTCTGTACATAAATCACAAGGTAGTGAATTTCCGATTGTAATTCTCCCGCTTACAAGAGGTTATTATCGCATGTTAAGAAGAAATCTAATTTATACTGCAATCACTAGAAGTAAACAGTCATTAATTTTGTGCGGAGAGGTGGATGCTTTCCGAATGGGTGTGGAAAGGGCAGATGAGCAAAGCCGGCTAACGACACTACGCCAAAAGCTTCAAGAAACAATTCCACTCTCACAGCCAAATGATGACAAAGATGAAAGCATAAGTAATTCATTATCCACCGAAGAAAAGTTAATGCAAGTTAATCCAATGATTGGCATGGAAAACCTTACACCTTATGATTTCATGACAAATGGCTGACACTATAAATGTTCACAGGAGGTGAGAAACTCTTTGCGAACATTTTCCTTATTAAAAGGGCAGCCTATTTTTGAATCAAGATCAGGTTCGAAAATCGGTGAAGTAACTGACTTGTGTATCATCGACGGTATGGTAAAAGGTTTAATGGTAAAAAAAGGCGTATTCTTCAAACAAAACTACTATTTAGACATTCAAGATGTATCTTCTTTTGGCTGGGATGGGGTAATGATTGAAGATGATACCCAATTGGAAAAGCTTAAAACAATTCCGGATTATACACTTACCCATCAGCATTCCTTAAGCGGAAAATTGCTACTTTCCAGTAGTGGAGAATCCCTTGGGTTGCTTGAGGATGTATATTTTCAGGAAGAAGTGGGCACAATCGTAGGGTACGAAATCACGGATGGTTTCTTTTCGGATATTACGGAAGGTAAACAAGTAATACATTCTCAGACGCCCCCAGCGATCGGAAAGGATGCCATCATCGTTGACGTAAATCATACGTGAGGTGTCCTTTCATGTTAAAATGTCCTAATTGTCAGAGCAAAGATATTGGGAAGATTGGTATTAACCAATATTATTGCTGGAGTTGTTTTATCGAATTATCTCTAGCAAAAGGTATTATCAACACCCATCAAGTCGAAGAAGATGGAACACTTAGCTCCCTAGATGATTTGTTTGAAGAAGAAGAGCGTCGTTACACCCTTTAACTAAATAGGAAGAAGAGGTGAAACGTAATGAATAAAGTTATGACTTCGGCAATTGCGTTTGGTGTTGGTGTAGCAGCATATAACATCGCTCAAAGGAACAACATGATGTCCGGTCGTCAAATGAGAAAAATGCAAAGAAAAGTAAAACGAGCGATATTCTAATAATCATCCCCCTCATTTTTGAGGGGGATTTTGTGTTTTCTTTGGACTAGATAATGGCATTATGGTGAATAACTAATACGAATGTCTCTAAAAATAATAATAAGGAGGCAGTTCCGTTGGATATTCGTATGAAATGGTTTTATCGGCTTGGTTTTTTTCTTTTATTATTAATTGTTGTTTATGTTTTCCTTAAAATTCGTTTTGTTTGGCTTCCTGTTGTCAGAGTCATTCTAATTATACTTTTCCCCTTTTTTATTGGGAGTTTTATAACCTATTTGCTGCATCCAATTGTTGAGAAACTCAATGAAAAAGGATTCCATCGCGGTGTTGCAATATTTCTAATTTACTTCCTATTTTTTGGAGGGATTGGATTTACCGTTTATAAAGGGGTCCCGGCCCTGATCACACAGTTAAGAGACCTTTCTGAAAGTGCTCCCCTCCTTGCTGAACAATATCGTGAGTGGATAAAAATGCTTCAATCACATACAAGGGAGTGGCCAGATGGTCTTCAAGATAAAGTAAACGAGGGAATTAT
>JAQSXG010000105.1 GCA_029256785.1 Neobacillus sp. | reverse complement strand
TGAAAGGGCAAAGTTTTCGCCGTCATGTTTTTCCCTGATCAATCCGTAGAGATCAACCTCAACCGTTTTAAATGATTCTTGTAAAATACTTTTTAATAAAAGTGTCAGTTCTTGAATGACTATATTTGTCGGGTCATCGACGGAAGTAACGACACAGAGGTTTATTTTTTGTAAGGACGAATAGACTTTTCCGTATTCAGCGATTTTAATAGTCAGCTTTCGGAAGGTTTTATTTAGTTCCAATAGTAATGGTTCATCACTGTAAAAATCCTCGTATAGCTGTTTTCGGTTGTGCATTCGATCCATTTCTGCAACAGGTAGTTTGATGGATAGGACATTTTCATTGGATAGTGTTTCTGACTGATAGGCGTGAAAATAAAGGACGCCGGTACTGTTATGCCATTTTTCTTTATTGATCATTATGATTGATTCAAGGGCATCGGATACGGTGTCACCGAGGAATAGAAAGACGACGGGATGATGGACACTTCGTTGCTCAGAGTCTTCGTGTTTAATGGTTTCTAGTTGAGTTGAAAAGTTTTCTGCATAGTGTAGCAATTGGTCTTTCAAGGCTGTCCCCCCTTGCCTGTTGATAGGAGCTTCAGGCACTTCGCTTTCCGATCCTATCAACAATGATCTTAAACATCTATTTTACGATTTCAACTGTCTTAGCATGTTTGTGACTTTTGTTAGTATTTCTTTATAGAATTCGTAGAGTTCTTCTCCGTTGGGGTGGTCTTGGTAGTTGTAATCTAGTGCTTCTTTTTCTTTTTGATAGGTGGTGGACATTTCTTCGAGTGCCCAAATGAGTCCCGCGGCACCTTCTTGGTTAATTAAGTCTAGGCTACGGAGAAGCGACTTTTTTGTTAGTTGATCGAGCTGTTTTGGGCTAAGGTTTGTAAAGGATTGGAAAAGCTCATAATCCACGAACTCAGTTGTCTTCATTAAATTAACAAGCGGTTCCCAGGGATCCTCTTCCATCTCTTTATCAAAAACGTAAAGAGCACCTTTTTTGCGGATAGTTCGTGTGTAGATTGCCTCAATAAATTGATTTAAAGCAGCCTCTCGGTCTTTTTGTGAGTCTAGGAACCCTCGAATTTCATTTGCTTTGTCTTGAATGAGGCTAAACTTCTTTACTTCCTCTTTTATGCGCTCTATCAGTTTCGGAGAGCGGATGAAGTTTTCCTTTGCTAGTTCTAATGTGGTACTACCAAAAATATCACTTTCACCATCTGTTTCAAGGCTGCCAGCAACCATTTCCTCGAGCTTACTAAGGGTACGTTTTAATTTTCCAAGGGTTGCCTTCTTCCACTGTCTTGGATTTACCCCAAGGCTTTCAAATACAGCATCAAGCATGACGGGCTTAGTGAATTTACACTGATAACGCGCACTTGTATTTTGGTCGGCATCCTTTTCGATGATCCTGCCAAAAGCTTGTGCCTTTTCAAATAAATCACGAAGGCTTTTATTGTAGTGATGGACACGTGTATTGTGATGCGTATCTCCCCATGATTTTTCCGGTATCGGTGAAGGGAGGTAGGTCCAGTTCTCCTTATCGGTCTGGACAAGATGTCTGCCGATGCCTTCTCTGCCAAGAATTGTTTTTTCATAGGAATTTTCATAGATTTTTAAGGGTGCGTATGCATATAAAGGGACACCATTATGTGTATTAAGCCAGAAAATACGATTTTTCAGCTCACTTTCCTTAATCGTAAAACGCGAATGGCTTAGAGCATGTTTTTCGAAATTTTTGATGCCGTTAAAAATATTTGGAGCGTGGACCGGTACGGATACAAATCCCCATTGTGGAAAATGAAGCTGGCCGTTGCTATTGGCAAGGTGGAACACCGGCAGGGCATCACGGTCCAAGCGTGCAGCAATTTTCTGTTCGATAATTTGGTCGATTGGTAGGTCATCGCCATATTTTATCCGTAAAAAATCTTCCATTGATTTTGTAATCAGCTCACCAAACTGCTCAGTAAGGAAAGCAGAAACAGTGCCAACAACATCGATATCGGTTTCTTTAACCCAATGGACAGCTTTTTCGAGAAGCATTTCAGACCATTGCTGTACTAAAATTTCACCATCCTTTGAGTCAAATATGCGCTGCATTTCTGGGGCTATGTCAGGTACACTAACCAATTGCCAGTAATAGGTCGCACCGGAATCGTGAATCACTTCCTCGCTATTAACAAGGATATCTGCATTCTTTTGAAATATTGCTTTTAGGGTTTCAAGAATCTCCTTATAGACTTCATAAATCTTTGCATTTTGCTTATTGAAAAGCTGATATAAGTCCTCGTAGAATTCAATCATTTCCTCGGTTCGTGCCTTTTGGGCACGTGTATCATATTCAGCAAGCTTCGACTCGATATAGGCATTCTTTTTCCGTTCTTTTGAAATAAAGGTTCTACGTGCCTCTTCAAGTTTGCTGGCAGCATCATCCTGTTCGTATTGAATCGTTTTAGGGAGTCTTTCTAACCTATCATGAAGATCATTAATATATGTCTGCAGTGTTTTTAATAGGCAAAAACCATCGTTTGAGTGAATTAACTTGGATGCATATATCGGCCCTTTTTGAGGGTGTAGAAACAAGCGGTTGATTTGGCGGTTAAATTCCTCCAAGCATTCTCCAGGCAGCTGTCGCTTGCATTTTCGGTATTGGTCTGTTGCTTTTCGTAAGAACTCCCTTTCTAATTCTTCCTCTATATTTATTACCGGCTGCTTGATCACATTGTTGTAGGAGAAACGGTCACTATTTTCAAACCCGGATAAGGGCTCTGGTACACGCTCATTAAATCGCTGGTGAACAGAATCAGGGTCAATTCGCAGTTTTTCCGCAAACTGCTCGACCTCGGATAGTTCAGGTGTTGAGTCAAACATCCTGTTCATTTTTTCAAATAACTTGTAGCCGACATAGGTAGTCATTTCCTCAAGCGGAATTTCTGCCATCGAAGCACCGATGATATTGTATTGATAATTGGCTGTATACGGTTTACGCATTTGCGCAATATTTGTACGGATATTGCTGATATAATCATGAATCGCAAATTCCTCACTTGATTTTTTATCTTCATTGACCATAAAGTTGGTGATATTTTCAGCGGTTACGTTCATGCAGTAATCGTAGGCATTTTCTAGCCATTTGCCTTCAAGGTTTTTTCCTGATATTAAGTGACAAAGATTAAAAGGCGGCATCGGTGAGTTAACGGAAAGCAGACTGCCATATTTCATTTTGAAGCGTTCATTTCGTTCGTCGACATTCATCCAATAATCAAGCTCTTTTAGGGCCGCATAGCCATTTTTCTCAATATATTCGACGGTGTGCGAGCTTAAGCCCCGTTTCGATAAATTCACATCTGGGGTGAATAAATAACCGAGTATGCTGACCTTATCGACTCCGCTAGAGCCATACTTCCGTTCGATAATTCCTCTTGTAATGTAGGAAATATCCAAAAAGCAGCCACTTCCGGTTCCACCGGCCAACCCGGTTAGGATAAAGACGTAGAGCCGCTTTCCTGTACCTTCCATAACGGCATCAATTTTGCGTTCTAGAGTTTGCACGACTTGGTTGATTTTTGTGAATAGTAGCAGTCGTCCTGCTTGGCGTACACCAGAGGCACCGCTAATCCCATCGGTAATCAACAATTCAGGAGATAACCAATCCTTTATGTAGGGTTCGATTGTACTCCGATTTTGGAGGAGGCTACCAATTTCAGGGTTCGAGAGAAGGACAAATTCTTTATTCGGGTCTAAGCCAATACCTTTGTAGTTTTTATTGCGTTCATATTCATTTGTTTCAAAAGCTAGAAATTCGATATTATTTGGTTTTTCACGTTTCTTTTTTGTTAGAGGTTCCTGCGGGAGTTTAAAACGGCGATTGACTTGATATTTAAGTCGTAAAAGGGCATCGATACCGGTACCGCCAAGACCGATAACCAGCATCGGGTTGTCGATGGTGTCAACACGAATTTTTTCGGAAATGATGCCCCCACCCAAGGAAACATCTAACTGTTGGATATGTTCTCTTACCGTTGCTTTCATATTCTGTTTTCCTCCTTTAAAATTGATTGCGTTGTTGATTTCCGCTCCATTAAGGAAAGCTCCTTTGAATAATCATCGCAGGGACAGGTGGTCTGTGCCTGTCACGAGCCGCTTCGCTTAATTAAGAGATGTACTCAATATAAATGGATTTGTTGACCTTTTTTAGGGTGATTCGCAGTCGGTCGTTTCTTTTTATTTGGAAGCCTTTTTTTGCGTCGATGGTACGGCCAGTTTTCTCGATGGTGCAGTTTGAATGATTTAAGAGTAAGAGCATATCCCCGGCAAGTGGTTTGAAGGCAATTTGATCTGTATCTGAAAGTTCTGGTGCGAGTGAAAGCAATTGGTGCAATCGAAACTTCCCGGTAAAAGTCTTTAGTTTCTTGAACTGTGGACTGCTTCGTTCACCTGTATCCTCATCCTTGATTTCAATAACGAGTTGGCCGCTAAAGCCTCGTTTTGATTTTTTTCCAAACAGGAAGTAGACAACAATGAACGTGAGGAGAAGAATCCCGGCTAAAACCAAGTGCCATGGAATAGAGTTTTCTTCCACCTCACCTGGACTCTCTTTTGTAGCCGCAGGTGCAGCAACCTTTTGAACCATAATGGTCTGGGCTTCCGATTCCCGGAAGAAACTGTTGTCCTCCGCCTTAATCTTCACTTCGTATTTATCTGAAGCTCCTAGCTGGAACTCCCCTGTAAAGCCTTTCTCTGCGGCTAGCGGTATTTCCTCAGTGGTTCCTTTAGCGATGTCTTTTACAAACAATGTTGCTTTCATATTCTGATAGAGTTCTTTATTTGTCAGTGGATGGCCATTATCTTCAAAAAAAGAAGAAATTTTTACAGTATCACCAACATGATAACCATTAGCAAGTGGTGCTAATTTAAGCTGCAAGTCATAGTTAAATACGAGATTAATATCGATTTTATCCTGGGGAACACCTTTTACCTTTAAAGTCCAATCTCCATGGACGGGATTGATTAGCTTTAATATGGAATATAACTTAGAGGTTGAGAGTAGTAGGTTGTCTGATGGTATCATTTGTTCAGCACCGGAAGGATCGACAAGCTTTACTTCGACCGGCTGGTTGGAAATCATCGAAATATTCGCCTCTATGACATTTTCATTGGGAACATTGATTGTTACTTCTTGAAAGTCACCATTGCCTGCAAGTTGCTCCAACGGGACAATTTTTAATTTTAGGTGGTTCGCAAATATCTCACTTAAAATCCCAGGAAGGGAATCAGCAGTATCCGTTTTAAAGAACTTTCCGTTTGTCGTTTCTGCGACCATCTTTAGTGCATCTTTATTAAGAGTACCACCTGAATTTAAGCCAATCGTATAGATGGGATAACCCTTTGCCTTCGCGGCTTCGACTGCCTTTCCAAGGTCTTCCTCAGCTTGCTTCGTCGTTTTCGTTTTTGCTTTATTCAAATCATTATTGCCGTCTGCTAGTAATATAATGAGAGGATAGTAGGCTTCTTCATGTCCCATATCTAATCGTTTCACTGCTTCATTCACACCGACAGATATGTCGGTATAGGGATATTTGGCTAACGAATCGATAAAACTCTTCAGGTCATTTTTATTCTGTTCAGATCGAATAGGGATGAGTGCCGTCTCGCGCATGACTTCATCTGCATATGCGATGACCCCAATTTTGTCACCCTTAACAGATGCCATATCAATAAACATTTTCATTGCTTCACTGCTAATTTTGTTTGGGTCACTTGTAAGCATCGAGTTGCTTACATCAACCACTAGCATTGCTTCTATTCGAGATGTAGGGTGTAAGGGATCTGCCGCAAAAACATGGTGAAAAGAAAGAATACAAGTAAGGAATAGGGTCACTGCTAAAACAAAAATCCATTTTTTTATCATCTATAGACAGCCTCCACAAGCAGTATCGAAAATTCTTAAAAAAATGAAACAAAGAAGGTGATTTTGAATGTATAGTGTAATATTCACTCTTTTTTTAGTATTCATTTTGACTTGGAAACTAACAAAGTTGTTCAAATATAAAAGGTTAAATAGAGACTATGAAAGTCTCGACCAAGATTTAGTTATCATGCTTAATGAGGGGGATCAAGTTGAGTAAGCATGCCATCCATCTTCCGTTAATAAAACGAACAAAATACCGATTTCAAAAATTAAAAATGTGCAAAAAATGTCAATGTTACTCTGTCCTCAAAGGGAAGAACTGTCCTGAATGTGGTACGGTGTTTAAGGGCGTTGAGGGCATCGCAAAGGCATATGTTTGGAAACAATTATACTCAGAAACCCTTTGGATTTTATTGTTTGTGTGTCTGGGTGGTATTTTTGCTCCCACTATTGGAGCACGCTACTATACGCTGATTACTGGGGTGAGTTTTACACTAGGGTATGTCATTTTAACTTTCATTTTTTTTAAAGGTGAGTCTTTTTACCAATTAAGAAAGCTTATTTTTACCGATATCTTAAAAATAAAAACAGGCATCCAACATGACAGCAATCAAGCGAGGGAGGATATCAAGGAAAACAATGTTTCAGCAGCCTATGATAAACTCCTGGAAATCGGCGAACTTATTTATAATGATCAATTGAAAATTCGTACGGTGATAGCCTTGAATAAGATTGCACTACGAAAGGATATGAATTTAGAGCTTGAACATCTTCTTCCTTCATCATATGATAAGGAATTTGTGAAATATGCACTTGAGGTGGGAAAAATCAATCGTCAGCTCATCAAAAAAAGCTGTATTGCCTATTTTATTAAATATAAAATGGAAATCATTCATGACTTTGGGGTGGATACCTTGATGTCTATCGCTGGAACTGCGCTTAGAATGAAGCTATACATTCACGAGTTTTCAGAGTTTATTCAAGAAAATATCGACTATTTTCCTAAGGAAAGAATTCTTCGCCTTTGCAGCATTATACACTCCCATCCTGAAGAAAATTGGGGAGGACTCGCAGAAATTACGCAGCAGCACGTCTTGATAAAATACAGCTATGACCCTGATTTCAAGCCTTATATCAAGGGGAAACTGGCCTTAGAGTTAAGCTGATCCTGTTTAACCAAATAAAAGACCAAATGAATATTCCATTTGGTCTTTGCCTCATTTATTCACTTTTTGAGATGGGGATAAATTGATTAAAGATACCGATGCTAGTGACCTTCTCTAAGCCAATATCCGAAAAGTCTGTTTTGTAGATGGAGAATAGGAAGTAATTTTTATGTGTTGTAGCCATATCAAAGACAGATTTCCCAGCTACTGACAACATTCCTTTCTGAATAATATTTGAAGATTGATCCATCGCTTCATGATTAACCCAATCTACATATTCAGAACGTCCAGGGTTTGTCTCTGATAGAATGAACAGTACAACTAGTAAAATAATAATAGAAAGAATACGCTTCATCTTCAGGCCTCAACTTTCTAAAAAAACTTGTACACTATTATACTGATGAGGACTGGGATTAATGACAATCAATTTCTACATAGTAAAACCAAAAGAGGCTACAGATGGTTAACCCTACCCTACACTAAGTGTTTACAGGAATATTTTATCTCTGATAGTATGAAAATAAAGGAAATATGCAAAATTTACCACAAGGACTTAGAAATCTAGAGGAGGAAAGGTACTTTGAAAAAGGTAAGGAAAGCAATCATTCCAGCCGCAGGATTAGGAACTAGATTTTTACCTGCAACGAAAGCGATGCCTAAGGAAATGCTCCCCATATTGGATAAGCCAACCATTCAATACATAGTAGAAGAAGCGATTGCCTCAGGAATTGAGGACATCATCATTGTTACTGGTAAGGGGAAGCGGGCAATAGAAGACCATTTTGACTTTTCTCCTGAACTAGAGAGAAACCTAATAGAAAAGGGCAAGGTAGAGTTGCTTGATAAAGTACAATACTCAACGAATCTTGCGGATATTCACTATATAAGACAAAAAGAGCCTAAAGGGCTTGGACATGCAGTATGGTGTGCACGCAAATTTATTGGGGACGAGCCTTTCGCTGTTTTACTTGGTGATGATATTGTACAGAGTGAAGTCCCTTGTTTGCGTCAATTAATGAATGAGCATGAAAAGACTTACTCATCTGTACTAGGAATTCAACGCGTACCAGACGAAGAAACCTCAAAATACGGGATTATTGAACCGTTATCAAAAGAGGGAAGATGTTATCAAGTGAATCGCTTTGTAGAAAAACCGGCACCAGGAAAGGCACCCTCCAACCTAGCGATCATCGGGAGGTATATATTAACACCTGAAATATTTATGTTTCTTGATGAGCAAAATGCGGGGGCTGGTGGAGAAATCCAGTTAACAGACGCAATTGAAAAATTAAACGCAATTCAACGTGTGTTTGGCTATGAATTTGAGGGTGAAAGATACGATGTAGGTGAGAAGTTAGGGTTTGTAAAAACGACAATTGATTTTGCCTTAAAAGATAGTGATCTTAGGGATAACGTTTTATCGTACATAAAAAAAATCGCTCAGGATCTAAAATAAACACCCGAAATGGGTGTTTTCTTTATGATTTTACAGTTTACCGTGTACACAAATAATAATGCATGGGCTAAATTACCTCAATTGTAGTTAGCCTTTTTTAGTATAGTAAAATGCTAGAGTAGTTATTTCGCAATCAAATTAATTAATAGAAAGGCCATACACAAATAAACTAAGAACTAACATTCCCCGCTAATATTCAGCAACAAAAGGTCTTACCATTCAACAAGACAGAAAACACAAAGTGAATATTGAACTATTTATTTATGTCGAAAATTGCGAAAAAATATTTCTTCGTTTTGCGAATTATCTATTGCCTTTACTAGACTAAAATACTATTATTATATTTATCTATTCTATATTTTCTATTAAATCAGAAAATATCGGTAGTTAATTAAGTAGATTGGCTTACTAATCTATGAATATATTACTAGGGGGGAATTTTTATAATGGTCAAAAAGAAACATGGCAAGACACGCAAAGTTGCTACATACGCATTGGCTTCAGCTCTTGTTCTTTCGAACTTTGCTGCAGTAGCGCCGGCATCTGCTGCTACGTATAAGCCAGGGGATTTGGATTCGAAAGTTAAGCAATTACTTCAACAAACGCAAAAAACTGCTTCTACAACTGAAGCTGCCAAGGTAACAAGTGCGAAGGCAAACCTCAAAGCAACCGATAAGGTTCGTGTAATCGTTGAGGTAGAAGGGCAAACACCAGTTGAAGCAGCTACAAAAGAGGGAGTTTTATACAAAGAATTATCTGAAGATAAGAAATCTTCGCTCGTTTCTAAAATCGAAAGTCAGCAAAAAGCTGTAAAAAATAAAATTGCATCGAAAGGTGTAAAAATTCAGTACAAACAACAATATTCAACAGCTTTCAACGGTTTCAGTGGCGAGATTGTATTTGGTGATCTTGATAAAATTCAATCTATTGCTGGAGTAAAGAATGTTTACTTAGCAAATGAGTACAATCGTCCTGAAGTTGAACCAAATATGAAAACAAGCCACCAGTTCATCCAAGCTAAAGAAACATGGGCAAACACTGGATTTAAAGGTGAAGGAATGGTTGTAGCCGTTATTGATACGGGTGTCGATCCTTCCCATCGTGATTTCAAATTAACGAGCTTTAATGAAGATGGATTATCAAAAACTGAAGTTGATCAAATTGTTAGTAATGAGGAATTAAAAGGGAAATTTTATTCTGATAAGGTTCCTTATGGTTATAACTATTATGATCAAAATGACACCATCCTTGACCTAGGACCAGAAGCAAGCAGACACGGTATGCACGTTGCTGGTACGGTTGCAGCGAACGGTGACGAGGAAAATGGCGGTATTAAAGGTGTGGCACCTGAAGCACAGGTTCTTGGCATGAAGGTATTCAGTAATGACCCACTATATCCATCTACATGGTCTGACATTTACCTTGCAGCGATTGATGATTCAATCAAGCTAGGCGCAGATGTATTAAACATGAGCCTTGGTTCTACTGCATCTTTTTATGATGAAAACAGTGCAGAAGACCTAGCAATACAACGGGCAAAGGCAAACGGCATTGTGAGTGCAGTATCTGCAGGTAACTCTAATCATATCGGCGATGGCTGGGATAGTCCATATGCACAAAACCCAGATATTGGTTTAGTGGGTGCCCCTGGATTAAATCCTGACACGATTTCAGTAGCAGCTTCTGGAAACGAAGCGTATTGGTATCAGCACAATATTAAAATTGATGGACTTGAAGGATTTACTGGTGTGGGTTATGGTCTTGACGACTGGTCTAAGCTTAACGGTAGCCTAGAACTTGTGAGTCTTGGTAACAAACTTGGAGCTCCTGCTGATTATGCTGGACTTGATGTAAAAGGTAAGATTGTTGTGGTCCCACGTGGGACTTTAACTTTCATTGACAAAACAATGAATGCAGCAGCAGCTGGTGCAGCAGGTATTATTGTTTGGAATGCAACGAACGGATTCTTCTATCAAGATCAAGGTGGTTGGGATATTCCATTCATGCATGTAACAAAAGCAGAAGGTGAAGCAATTAATGCAGCAATTGCCGCTGGTAATACAACGGTTCATGCGTCACTATTAAATAAGTCAGATAGTCCAGAAATGGGTCGTATGACATCATTCACATCTTGGGGTACAACACCATCTCTTGAAATAAAGCCAGAACTTACCGCTCCGGGTGGAAACATCTACTCTACGGACCAGGATAATAAGTATCAAGTAATGAGTGGAACTTCGATGGCAGCACCACATGTAGCTGGTGGATCTGCACTCGTTCAACAATACCTACAAACAGATGCCCGTTTTGATAAGCTATCTATTTCTGATCGTACGGCTCTTGCAAAGGTACTATTATTGAATACTGCAAATGTAATTGAAGACTTACATGGTCAACCATTCTCACCACGCCGTCAAGGTGCAGGTATGATGCAAGTTCAATCTGCTGTTACAACACCAGTCTATGT
>JAQSXG010000104.1 GCA_029256785.1 Neobacillus sp. | reverse complement strand
CAAACGTATGATGTCCCAACTGCGGCGAGTTGTCATATTTATGAGGACGATCCTGCTTTTAATTTGGAAACGTTACGACAGGAATATCCTGCATACGGGAATTCTGACTTCCGGGAACCTGCCATTAGTGTGAAGACGCAAAATGGTAATCATATACCCAATTTTATATATGAATCCTTTACAGTTCTAGAAGGCAAGCCACGTCTTGAAGGACTCCCTGCAACTTTTGTAAAAGAAAAAAATGAGGCAAGTACACTTCAAATCAAGTTAATAGATAACTATCTACAAGCGGAATTAACCTTAAACTATACCATTTTTCAAGAAAAGCCTGTCATTACCAGAAGTGCTGCTTTAAAAAATAATGGTACAGAGGTTTTGGACATTGAGCGTTTAATGGGCGCCTCCATCGACCTACCTGACAAGGATTTTTTGTTTGTCCATTTAGCTGGGGCGTGGTCTCGAGAACGGTATGTGAAGGAGAGAAAGCTTGAAACTGGAATTCAATCCATTTCAAGCTTACGCGGCGCAAGCTCTCACCATCATAATCCGTTCTTAGCATTAAAGCGTCCCTCAACAACAGAGCATACTGGTGAAGTATACGGTTTTAATTTTGTTTATAGCAGTAACTTTATCATGCAAGTAGAAGTGGATCATTATGAAGTGGCAAGACTTACTGTCGGAATTCATCCGTTTGGCTTCAAGTGGAGGTTACGTCCGCAATCATCGTTTCAAACACCGGAAGTAGTGATGGTTTATTCCGATCAAGGCTTAAATGGAATGAGTCAGGCTTTTCATAATCTTTATCGTGAGAATTTAATTCCAAGTCGTTGGCAGAAAGAAGAGCGCCCTATATTAATTAATAACTGGGAAGCCACCTACTTTGATTTTAATGAGGAAAGACTTGTTACTATTGCAAAGTCGGCTTGTGAATTAGGGATTGAGTTATTTGTCCTTGATGATGGCTGGTTTGGGAAAAGGAATGGAGATACCTCCTCGCTCGGGGATTGGTATGTTGACTTAGATAAACTGCCGAATGGGTTAGAGAGCTTGACTAAAAAAGTTGCGGAAGTTGGCATGAAATTTGGTCTGTGGTTTGAACCAGAGATGATTAGTCCTAATAGTGACCTATTTAGAAAGCATCCTGATTGGGCAGTTGGAATGCCTGATCAGCATTATACTTTAGGGCGGAATCAGCTTGTTCTCGATTTTTCGAGGCAAGAAATCGTTGATTACATTCACGAAAAAATGGCTGATATCATAAAAAAGACAAATTTATCTTATATTAAATGGGATATGAATCGGTATATCACAGAGGCTTTTTCACAAAAGCTGGAGGCAAATCAGCAGGGTGAGTTTTTTCACCGCTATATATTAGGCGTTTATCGTCTTTACGAGCGCTTAACAACAGAGTTCCCTAATGTGCTGTTTGAATCTTGTGCTGGCGGCGGTGGACGTTTTGATCCTGGTATGATGTACTATGCACCACAGGCATGGACAAGTGACGACACGGATGCTGTCGAGAGGTTGAAAATTCAGTATGGAACATCTTTCGTCTATCCAATATATAGCATGGGGTCCCATGTTTCAGCTGTTCCCAATCATCAAACATTGCGGACAACACCCTTAACAACGCGGGCCAATGCCGCTTACTTTGGTACCTTTGGATATGAGCTAGATCCCCTAAAGTTAACCCTAGAAGAGCGGGAAGAAATTAAGGAACAGGTAGCTTTTTATAAAGCACACCGTAGCTTAATTCGCGATGGTCAGTTTTATCGCCTTTTAAGTCCGTTTACTGAAAATGAAACAGCCTGGATGGTGGTGAGTCAGGATCTAACAGAAGTGTTAGTTGGATGGTATAAGGTTTTAGCGACGCCAAGTTCCCGAAAACAGCAGACATTGAGGCTTAGTGGTTTGGATGAATCAAAAACCTATAGTGTCATAGAAAGTGGTAAAACCTATTATGGAGATGAATTAATGAATGTAGGTCTGCCACTACCAATAGAATTTAATGGAGTAAATGGGCAACTAGCACAGCGTGGTGGGGATTTTCAATCACAGGTTTTCTATTTAAAAAGCACAGAAAAATAAATAATAACTAGATGCACCGCAATTGCGGTGTTTTTCTATTTTCTAACAATTAACTAACTTCCGATAAATGTATATTGTCGAAATTTGGGATGTTACGTATAATATCCTTATCTAGAATGGCCTAGGATTAGGAGATGCTTAATGAGTAGATTGTCTATTATGGCATATATTTTTGGTGGTTTATTTTTCCTTATAAGTCTCTCTTTTTCAATATTTTATGGATATAAGGTAACTACCCATGACTTTCCCTTGGAAACCGAAACTCTTGAAAAGTATAATTATCACTTTGTTCTAATTCCAGAAGAACTCGATAATGATTATTGGAGACTTGTTGAAAAGGGTGCAAGGGCTGCTGCAAAGGAATATGATGTTTTGCTAGAATATGCTGGTCCTAAGCAAGCAAATATTGAAGAACATTTAAAAACAATTGAAATGTCCACTGCAGCTAAAGTGGATGGGATTATTACACAGGGACTAAGTGACGAGCAATTTACCCCATTAATTAATCGGGTTGTAGAAAGAATACCTGTTATTACTATTGATACGGATGCTGCGAATAGTAATCGTATGGCGTACATTGGGACAGATAATTATTATTCAGGATATTTGGCGGGTAAGGCATTGATTGCAGATACAAACGGAATAGCCAATGTGGCAATAATAACGGGCAGTTTTTATGCCAATCATCAGCAACTACGAGTAAAAGGTTTCCAAGATGCAGTCAAATTAGAAAAGGGAATTAAAATTGTTGCGGTGGAAGAATCTGATATTAGTAGAGTCCGTGCGGCAGAGAAAGCATACCAAATTGTAAAGGAGCACCCAGAGGTTAATGCCTTTTATGGAACAAGTGCTTTAGATGGAATTGGAATTGCCCAAGTGTCGGATAAATACTTGAAGCCAAATCAAGTATATATCATTGGATTTGATGCACTGCCAGAAACACTTGAGTACATTCGGCAAGGGGTAATTGATGCAAGTGTTGTTCAAGAGCCATTTGAAATGGGATATGGAGCTGTGAAAATGATGATAGATTTAAATGAGGGAAAATCTGTGATGCCCATTGTCCATACGAATACTCGAATTATGAGAGCGGGAGATGTATTGAAAAATCAACTTGACTATGCGGAGGAGCAACATTGATGTTATTCCGAATTAGATCAAAATTACTTCTTTATTTCATCGTCCTTGTGGTTTTATTAACATCGGTCGGCTTCTTTTTTTATAACAGCAGTGAAAAGCTTGTGATTGAATATGATG
Source organism: Neobacillus sp. (assembly GCA_029256785.1). GTDB lineage: Bacteria > Bacillota > Bacilli > Bacillales > Cytobacillaceae > Neobacillus. The sequence goes on along the minus strand of JAQSXG010000104.1, from coordinate 7,738 downwards.
ATAGCTTTGAAGGATTTCTATTGCTAAATGATATCTCCCAAAGTGCGAATAAAATTACTGAAAAGCTACATGGGTATATTAATGATAAGGAGAGCGTTCATCTAAAAGAATATCACCAAGAAAAAACGAAGTTAATGAATGACAAAAAGCTGCTTGATGAAGAAATGAAAGCAAATGACGTTACCTTAATAAATTATAAAAATATGATTGATAGTTTTTTGCAAGAAAGTGAAGCAACCATCGAAGCTTTTGAAAAAGACAATATAAACCAATATTCGAATCATTCGAATGAGGTATTAAAAATAAACTCTTTTCTTCAAGAAAGTACTCTAGCAATATTAAATAATAGATTAACAGACTATCAGAATTTCTATGCTGAAATGAAAAGTCAAAACCATTATTATAAGCTGATGTCCATTTCCCTTTTTACCGCTTCTTTTTTTCTAAGCACATTGTTAGCTTTATGGATTTCAGGAGGAATCACGAAACCCATCAGTCTGTTATCAGAAGCTGCTAGAAAGATTTCAAAAGGAGATTTATCCGGTGAAGATATAAGAATCACGACAAAAGATGAATTAAAGCCATTAACTGAAACCTTTAACCAAATGCGTATGAATCTTAGGCAACAGGTGCTGGAAATGAAACAAAAGTCTGAGTTGGATAAGCTTTTAAAGGAATTGGAATTAAAGAGTCTTCAAAACCAAATCAATCCTCACTTTCTATTTAATACTTTGAATACAGTTTCAAAAATGGCCTATCTAGAAGATGCGGAACATACATCACAATTGATTGAATCGGTAGCAGCACTGCTACGTTATAATCTTGGTGATTTAAACAAAGCATCCACCCTTAGGGATGAAGTAACCATCGTTAAAGAATACTTTTTCATCCAACAGACAAGGTTTGGGGATAGGATTCAATTTGTAACAGATATAGACGAAGACTGTTTAGATATTGAAATACCTAGTTTAATTTTGCAGCCACTAATTGAAAACGCATTCATTCATGGTGTTGAATCATATGAGGAAAATGCAGTGATTAGTTTACGTATTTATCGGGTAGAAGATGATTTAATCCATGTCGAAATAATTGATAATGGTGCTGGAATGAAGGATCAGACGATAAAGAAGTTAAGTGATTATGTGAACCGAAAGGAACCTGAAGTGGAAGAGTTGTTTGAACCGGAGAAATCTAATGGACACTCAACAGGGATTGGTGTAAAAAATGTAATTAGAAGGCTTCAACTCTTTTACAAACGAAATGAAATGGTTGAAATTGAATCGGAGATAGGAACTGGGACAACTTTCAGACTAATGATTCCTAAAAGGGTAAGGGGGGAGTGAAATTGTTGAAAATTCTAATTGCGGATGATGAAATCCTTGAAAGAAAAGCGGTAACAAAGATTATTGAAACCTCTGTGGAGAACGTAGTGGTAATTGGAGAAGCATCCAATGGAAGAATAGCTATTGAAATGGCGGAGGAACATAAGCCGGATATTATTTTTATGGATATTAAAATGCCTGGAATCGATGGAGTTCAGGCAGTAAAGTCAATTAAGAAGAGCCATCCAAATATACGATTTATCATGGTTTCCGCCTTCAATACCTTTGAATATGCGAAAGAAGTGATGCAACAGGGTGTTAAGGAATATATCCTAAAGCCAAGTAGAAAACAGGATATTCTTGAGAGTTTACAACGTGTTTCCAATGAGATTTTGGAGGAACGTCAGCACAGACAAGAGAATATAAGCTTGAGAGAGAGTCTCGACAGAGCTGTCTCCATTGCTCAAAAAGAGTGGGTATCATCCTTATTAATGAACCAAGTTCAAGAAATAACTTTTGATGAATGGGGACAATTATTAGGTGTAGAAATTACCTCTGGATATATTATGCTTTTTTCCCTGCAACCAAGTGAAGAAGCAGAACGTTCAAAAGGAGAAAAACAGCACTGGTATATGTGGCTGAAGGAAGCGTTAAAATCAGTGGTGAAAAAGCATGAAATAATGATCGGTCCGTTAACGGATAACCAAGTACCGGTTTTATTTCTATGCAAGAAGTCAACGGAAAAGATCCATTTTAAAACCAATGCACTGATCATCATTGAAGGGTTAAAAAAACTTGTCCAAAACACATCATTTGAAAAAGATTTAAGGATTGGTGTGGGTCTTCCCTACGATCATGCTCAGGAGCTTAACAAATCCTATCTTGAAGCACTATCAGCAGTACAGCAACTAATAGAAACGCCAAATCAAAGATATATGTTTGGCACCAAACATATATCTGCCAGTTCAACTTTGAGCTCAGATGTTCTTGAGGTAGAGAAAAAACTGTTAGATGCCGTTCGCCAAGGTAATGTAAATCAAGTCTTATACCATTTTGACACCTTTGTAAACAAGCACCGAGCGAATAACGATATAAACGCAACACAGATAAAAAAGGCATTTGAGGAATTATTTATACTAGTCTCTAGAATGCTTCGTGAGCTAGATATAACATACGATAGAATCCCCGCCATCGATGGTTCACTAGATGTTAAGAATTTATTTGAAGCGGGGAAGTCACATTTATTATCGCTTGTCCATCATGTTCAGATATGGCGGAAAAATCATGCAAAGGGGATGCTGCATAAGGCAAAGGAATATATCGAAGATCATTATGCAGAATCACTTACACTGGAATCCGTTGCAGACTATGTGGAATTAAGTCCATTTTATTTTAGTAAATTATTTAAAGAACGGTTTGGATTAACATTTATTGATTATTTGACTGAAATAAGGATTAAGCAAGCAAAAGCTGAAATGGCCGACCATGGAAAAAGCTTAAAGGAAATATGTTATTCGATTGGCTACAAAGATCCAAACTATTTTAGTCGAGTATTTAAAAAACATACAGGCTTATCACCAACGGAGTTTCGCAGAGAGACTGTTAGGTAGTTAGAGGTGAGTCCAAATAATAGTCATATGGCCAATTCGCAAAAACGCGAGCTGGTCATTTTTTTGCTACAAAAGTAATTCATCTGTTGCAAAATAATCTAGAAATTCACAAATATATGCTAGTGTTTGCAACTTATAGAATAAAGGTCCTCATGCTACCATAAATGTAAGGGCTTCCAACAAGGTGGGTAAAGGAAACTGCAACCCAGAGTCTTTACTAAATAGACGAGGAGAATGATGACATGTTTAAAAAGAAAAAAGGGTTAATTCTATCATTAACTGTTGCATCAAGTATTCTATTTGCTGCAGGCTGCAGTGACGATGCAAGCGGAACAAAGTCTGATTCAGGAAAAAAAGGCGATCTTCCGGCGGTGGGTGCAACAATTTACAAGTTTGATGATAACTTTATGTCTTACGTTCGTCGCGCAATGGAAACAGCAGCTGAAGGAAAAGTAAACTTAATGCTGAATGATTCTCAGAATGACCAAGCTAAACAAATTGAACAAGTAGATACGTTGATTGCTAAAGGAGCAAAATCTCTAGCTATTAATCTTGTTGATCCAAAAGCAGCACAGACTATTGTAGATAAAGCGAAAGCAAAGGATATTACAGTCATTTTCTTCAACAAAGAGCCGGACCAAAGCGTATTAGATGGGTATGAAAAGGCTTATTATGTTGGAACAAATTCAGCTGAGTCTGGTGTAATCCAAGGTGAGTTGGTCGCGAAGGCTTGGGAAGCAAACAAAGCAAAATGGGATAAAAATGGTGACGGAAAAATACAATACGTACTTCTTAAAGGTGAACCAGGTCACCCGGATGCTGAGGCTCGTACAAAATGGGTTATTGAGACAGTGAAAGAGAAGGGTATTGAAGTAGATGAACTGGCTATGGACACCGGTATGTGGGATGCAATGAAAGCCACTGAAAAGATGGATGCATGGCTTGCTAAATACAACGAAGAAATTGAATTTGTTATTACGAATAACGATGGTATGGCTCTAGGTGCCATTGCTTCTCTTGAGAAAGCAGGATACTTTGCTGGTGACAAGTTTATGCCGGTTGTAGGTGTTGATGCAATTCCTGAAGCACTTGATATGATTGAAAAAGGTAAAATGGTTGGCACGGTTCTAAATGACGCGAAAAACCAAGGTGCTGCAACAATTGAATTAGCAACAAATGCTGCAAACAATATGGACGTATTAGAAGGAACGAAGTGGAAGTTAGATGATAACAAGGCCGTTCGAGTACCATACGTTGAAATAACAAAAGAAAATATTCAAGTTGGAAAAGATGCTTATTAATAGGTAATGTGGCAGCGCCATATCCTGGGGCGGTTTTTTGCCCCAAGGCGCTCCTCGAACGAAGGAAAAGATTTTTGCTTTTTCTTCGTTCGGGGCAATACTTCAAAAGATCTTTTGCTTTTGGAGATGGATACGGGATTAATCGATGAATTTATCATTACAAAGAGATTCACTACATATATCTCTATTTTTTACATGATATGGCGAGGAGGTTCAAGCATGTCAGAAGTAAGTACTACCAATATACTAGAAATGATTAACCTAACAAAAAGGTTTCCCGGCGTTATCGCCCTTCAAAACGTTTCACTAAAAGTGAAAGCTGGGACCGTACATGCCTTAATGGGTGAAAATGGTGCCGGGAAGTCAACTTTAATGAAATGCTTATTCGGAATCTATTCTATGGATGAAGGTAAGATCCTGTTGGATGGCACAGAAGTTTCGTTTGCCAATTCAAAGCAAGCACTTGAAAATGGCGTTTCCATGGTGCATCAAGAATTAAACCAGGTTCGCCAACAGAATGTAATGGATAACATTTGGTTAGGGCGTTATCCGAAAAAAGGTATCTTCATAGATGAAAAGAAAATGTACGAGGAAACTGCGGCAATATTTAAGAGTCTGGACATCAAAATTGACCCACGGAGCAAGGTAGCGTCCTTATCTGTTTCCGAAATGCAGATGGTAGAGATTGCAAAGGCCGTTTCATATCATTCGAAAATTATTGTTATGGATGAGCCAACCTCATCTCTTACAGAAAAAGAAGTAGATCATTTATTTACCATTATTAGAAAGCTACAAAGTGAAAATGTTGCGATAATCTATATTTCTCACAAGATGGAAGAAATCCTCAAAATCTCGGATGAAGTGACGATTATGCGTGATGGTCAGTATATTGCTACAAAAAGTGCGAAAGAGTTAACAACAGATGAAATCATCAAGCTGATGGTTGGACGGGACTTGTCTCAACGATTCCCTGAAAAAATTAACGAACCAGAGGATGTAATTTTAAAAGTTACTGATTTAACAGCTGAAACGAATGGATCCTTTTCTAATGTGAATTTTGAGTTAAGAAAAGGGGAGATTTTAGGAATTGCTGGGCTGGTCGGTTCAAAACGTACCGAAATAGTGGAAGCCTTATTCGGCATAAGAGGGATTAAATCTGGAACGATTGAGCTAAATGGTAAGATTGTTCAAAATCAATCACCAAAGCATGCAATCAAGAACGGCTTTGCACTCGTTACGGAAGAAAGAAGGTCAACGGGTATTTACTCAGACCTTAGCATCAGCTTTAATTCGATTATTGCTAACTTGGCGCAATACCGAAAAGGGTTGTTTTTATCAGAGAGTAAAGTCCACGAGGATACAAAATGGGTTATTGATTCTATGAAAGTAAAGACGCCGTCTCAAAAAACCCCAATAGGTAGCCTTTCTGGCGGTAACCAACAAAAGGTTATTATTGGTCGTTGGCTGCTAACGAAACCGGAGATTTTATTGCTGGATGAACCGACTAGGGGTATAGATGTTGGAGCAAAGTTTGAAATCTACCAACTTATTAATAAACTAGCTGCTGATGGAAAAGGGATCATCATGATTTCTTCCGAGATGCCGGAACTCTTGGGTGTAACTGATCGGATTTTAGTGATGAGTAATGGAAGAGCTGCTGGAATCGTAAGTTCGAAAACGACAACTCAAGAAGAAATTATGCGCTTGGCAGCTTTGTATTAGGAGGAATGGGAAAATGAATACGCAAGACACGAAAAAATCAGCTATCGTAAAATGGCTATTTAATAATGTTATATATGTCTTTTTAGTTTTACTCGTTATTGGAATTGTCATTGCCTCTCCGGATTTTCTATCGATGACCAATTTAATTAATATCCTTAGCCAATCATCCTCCAGAGTTATTATTGCGCTAGGTATTGCTGGAATCCTGATCTTAGGCGGAACAGATTTATCTGCCGGACGAATGGTTGGACTGGCTGCAGTCGTTTCGGCCTCATTATTACAGGCAGGGGATTATGCTTATAAAATGTATCCAAACTTGCCTGAATTACCTTTATTTGTCCCGATTATCATTGCCATGCTTGTAACAGGTTTATTTGGAACACTAAATGGTTGGATTGTATCAAAATTCCATGTTCCGCCTTTCATTGCTACTCTAGGAATGATGATTGGTGTGTATGGTGTAACGTCCATTTACTTTGACCGACCGCCATATGGTGCCCAACCAATCGGTGGTTTAAGTGAAGCTTTTACTACTTTTGCTCAAAAAGGTATCAAAATTGGTCAGTATGAATTTCCTTATTTGATTATCTATGCACTTATTGTTTCGGGGATTATTTGGGTCATTTGGAATAAAACACAGCTTGGCAAAAACATGTATGCCATTGGTGGAAATTCAGAGGCGGCAAAGGTTTCCGGAGTAAACGTTGCAAAAAATATCATTATTATTTATATGATTGCGGGTCTTCTTTATGGTTTCGCCGGTACGCTTGAAGCCGGTCGTGTAGGTAGTGCAACAAATAATACAGGTAATATGTATGAACTTGATGCTATCGCAGCTGCAGTAGTTGGTGGGGTCTCCTTATCAGGCGGTATTGGGACAGTACCTGGAGTTATCACAGGGGTACTTATTTTCCAAATTATTAACTATGGCCTAGCGTTCCTTGGTGTCAGTCCGTATATCCAGTTCATTGTAAAAGGTGCCATCATCATTGTGGCGGTCGCCTTTGATATGCGAAAACATGCCAAAAAGAAATAAAGTGGTGCCTGTCACCAACGGAGGAGAGAGCTTGGAATTCCAAGCTCTTTTTGTATGTGCTCTCCCAAAGGACAAAAACCAAAAATATGTAAATATTTACTTGCTAACTCGAAATGAAGTAGTGTAAAATTACACTATAAGGGAGTATAAGTATACATATAGGGGGAGTTCTGTAATGGGGAAGAAGTTCTTTGAATTATTTTTATATTTTGGTGTCGTACCACTTGGTCTTTCATTTATTCCATTATTAGCTATTGGGTTTAATCAATTATTAATCACATCGCTCCTTCCGCTCATTATAGGTGGTGTGCTCATCGGCTATTATGCGAGTAAAAGATTACAAAAACAGGATAGGTTCAAGGAACTTGCACCTGTTTTTCTCCTTTCACTTGCCTATACGGCTGTTTTATGGGCCATTTTTATGCTAATTACTGGTGGGTTTTCTGGAGCGGAAGCTTGGTTGATTTATTGTATTTTTCACATCGCGATGGCACCAATCTTTTTTTTCGCTTCCTTAATGGGGGAAGGTCGCTTGTTTTTATGGGCGCCGCTAGCATATGAACTTTCATTTGCGATCGGGATGTTTTTAGCTGTCCTAATTAAAAGAGAATGGAAGGTATTTTCTTTTAACAAAAAGCAGTTGGTTACCATTATGACGGTGTTTGTACTTGCAATGGGAACTGGTGCGACGGTTCAATGGCAGCGGAGTAAAACGGTCCTGCCTTCCTATGGTTTTGAATATGGTGG
>JAQSXG010000103.1 GCA_029256785.1 Neobacillus sp. | reverse complement strand
CCTCCATCGCCTATGTGGTAGGGTAGCGGACTCACTCTAAGTAGGCTACGCCGGATTCCACCGTCTGAGGATGAAGGAAGAGAACAACCAGACTAGCTGACCGGACGCCTGTCGATAGGCAAAAGGCTCAGCGAATCGCCAATATGTCGACTACACTCGTAGAAGCTTAAGTGCCGATATCTTTGGACGAGGGTTCGATTAGTAATTAGTCGCCTTATGTGGTAACACATGAGTGAAAATTCGGCTTTATCGGTGAAACCTACGTCACTAAAGTGATAGGGCAATGCCGAGCGGTATGTGGAGTAATCCAACAGCCGTGTATCGACTTATAGGCTGCCACGAATGAGTGGTAGTACTAGGATGCGAAATTCTTACCTGAAGGTAAAAATTATATTTTGCATAATACGCCGAAGGGCCTGTTGTATGGCAGGTTCAAGATATAGTCAGTGCCATGACGAAAGCATGGAAACGCACGTCCCTCCGTCTCCACCATACATAGGTGGACAACAAGATTAGCAGAAATGCTAATCTTTTTTTGTGTGCTTTAAAATGTCCTACCCGAAGTTTATCGAAATTCCTTCGACAGGAGTTGTGTAAGGCTTCTAATAGATAGACAAAGAAAGTTCACAATTTCTGCACAACTTCTTTACATTTTATTTGTATAGTAAATTTAGACTATTACTAAAATAAAATTGGGATGAATATGATGTGCATTCTAGTTTATGAAGGTAGAGATGGGGGGAGAATTTTTTTATGAACAAGAGAGAAAAAGTTATGACTAAGATTCAAAAATACTCTAAAATTTTATTTTTCCTGTTATCATGGATTCTTTTGCTTGGAATCGTCACACAGGTTGCTTTAGCAGGCTTAGCTGTTTTTGTTGATGGGGGACTTTGGCAAAAACACAGAGCTATAATGAATGTAATTGAGTTTATTCCATCCTTTATGTTTATTTTTGGTCTGGTTGGTGGGATTCCTAAATTTTATAATGCAGTGAGCTTTGTGTTATTCTTTTTTATCAACTTCCAGTACTATACTACTTCCGGTTGGCTTGGTGCTATTCATTCAGCATTTGCACTCGTCTTATTTATGATTTCATTGCTTGTTGCTTGGGGTTCATATCAGATTGTTGTAAAAAACAAGAAATTTGATACTGATAATATGCGGTTCCATTAACCTAGCACCCTGGAGATAAATTATGGCCATAACCTCCACATATGGATACTTCGGTAATCCGAGCTAAATATAATTAGAAAAAGCTATCCTCTCTATCATTTTTTTGGGTGTGACTTGACCCAATAAAGTTAGATAAAAAGGGTAGCTTTTTTTCTTTGAAACAAAAAGGGGATAGCATTTTTGTTTTCTTATTACTTTTCTTTCGTTTGCTCTGTCCTGATAAAGTCAGAGTGTTTCATTATCAGTAGAGTGTTGTCGATTTTTTCTTGCATTCGATCGGTATTTTTCGTTTTCTTCATCGTCTTTTGGTTATATAATGACGCAGGATGCTTTGCGCTCGGTGCGGTGTAGAGCATTTTATCACTGATGAACGACCCGCCTGGAAGGTAATACCTCATCCCTAGAAGATTTTGTTCATACTGAAATAAATTATGACCAATCATTTGTGCGTTATGCTCCATTCCAAGTAAGTTCAGCAGTGTTGGCATTAGGTCAATTTGACCGCCAAGTCGTGAGGAGGCTTCGCCTGTAAAGATTCCCGGTACTGTAAATAGTACAGGCACCAAGAAACGATCTTGGATATTGTATGCATGACCTAACAGTTCCCTCAATAGTACCTGATCCTGCTCGGTAACAGGCGCACCATGCAAACCGGAATGATCACCATAGATTAGCACAATCGAATCATCATAAATACCAAGTTTTTTTAACTGTTTAATAAACAAACCGATTTGTTCATCTGTGTAGCGAATCGATTGTAGATAGTTGCCAACGTAAGTTCCTTCATATTTTTCCGGTAAATCAAGAAACTCATATTCTTCAGGCATTTCAAAAGGGGTGTGGCTTGTAAGCGTAATAATATTTGAGTACATGAGTTTGTGCTTATTTAATTGTTTCGGTAGCTGTGATTCGACAAAACTAAATAAAACTTCATCAGGTGGACCAAAACCGATTTCTTCCTCGTCAGGAATTTCATCACTTGTAAAAACATAATCAAACCCTAGGGCCGGATATAATGTATCTCGGCTCCAATAGGTAATATCATCTGCATGATAGGTGGCTGTTCCGTAGCCATTCTTACTTAAGGTACGTATAAGCGAAGGAATCGGGCTATCATCAATAAGGTTGACTGTCGGATCCATTCCTTCAGGATAAAGGGAAGTATGCATCAGCCATTCCGCATCTGAAGTATTCCCTGCCCCAATTTGCTGGTAAACATTATTGAAATAGGCGCTATCTTTTAGAAGTGAATTTAAATGAGGTGTGACTTCCTGACCATTCACTTTTAGATTGATTGCGAACTCTTGTAGTGACTCTACCTGTATAGTAAATACATGGCGGTCTTTTGCCAAACCGAAGGTATCATGCTCTGAAAAAGGGACATATACATTCCCCTTTAATTTCGCAATTTCCTTATCGGACAAATTGTCATTCGTTGCAAACGCCTTTCCAATGCTTCGCTCAAACACTTGCACTATTTGTGATTGTATATAGCCATGCTGCTTTGCAAAAAAGGAAACATCGATTAATGGATTGCGGAAAGCAATAATTGTCATTATCAGCCCTATGCTGCTAAAGATGATTGCCCATCTTTTGGCTATTGGACGTGTGATTGGCTTAGAAAATCTTGAAAAATAATAAAAAAGCGGAATAATGACTACCACATCTAAGAAAAACAAAAAGTCGTAAGGAGTACCAAGCAGTGCCACAGTGCCACCGACTGAATTAGACTGATAAATTTGTTTTACATCGTAATAGGATGGGACCGTCGAGAAATATCTAGTGTAATACATGACAACGATAAAAAGTGTGGATAAAAGTAAGCTATATATCCAAATAGCTAACCAAGAACGTTTTTTAAAAATAATCATTAGTACCATTAACAGCAGTGCCCACATTGGAAATTCTACAAGTAAATTATGGACAATCGACTTGTTATCAAAAATGACTACCTGAAAGGCAGCTATTTTAATAAATAAGATGAACATAATGAATGTAATTGGCTGAAAAAAACTCTCCCTTAGATACGTAATCAGTTTATTTTTCATTTAGATACGTACCTCCCGTAAACATAAACTCTCTCTCTTAAACTTATCAAAAGTACTTCAACTCCTGCAACTAATACGATGAATATGAATAGATCCAATTTTGTGCATAAAGATATAGTAACATGTAGGAGGAATATGTTGGTAGGGTATTTACCTTATATTTCTAAATAATTGAAAAAAATAAAACCCGCTGCGCGAAACAGCGGATTCTTGCTTAGTTAATGAAGGTATATATCCAAGTGTGTGCCACAGAAAGTAAGGATAGAAAGGTAATTGCAACGGATATAGAGAGAATTCCCTTTATATGTTTTAAGCGACTGAAAGTAAATAAAAATGAACACAACAAACTAAACCAAATAATTAGTGAAAAAATTATCATACCATCCACAAGGTAATAAGTAATTCCACCCCAATAAACAAGCCCACCAAGCACAGAGCATAGAAGAAGTGGTATAACCATATCTTTGCTATGCTTAATAACTGGAATACTAGTCTTTTCCAGCGACTTATTCGAAAGTAATGGATAGAGAAAATAAGGAAGAGCGTAACCAAAACTGATGCCTGTCACCAATCTTCGAGCATTATTGGATTCAAACAGATGCATATAGGATCCAAAACCATCTATTAATAAGGGGACGAGAAACAACAGAAGTAAAAAGCTTACTTTAATAGAAGGGATGGTAATGCTCGCTTTCTGTTTAAACAGGTACAGATAAAGTAGGGTGGAAAAAATCCCGATATATATTCCTGTATCTCTTGCACAAACCGATAAGAATTCACCGGAAATATGGAGTGATCGATCATTAAGTTGATGACAAATCGCATGCCCAAAGAAATGGAATATTTCATGTAACAACCTAATCACTCCTACTTACAAAGAACCCTATTCAAAACAATGAATAGGGTTACTTCATGACATGTTAGTAACCAACCATAAAGGCAGGGAGGATCGAGAGAGCAGAAAGCGCAAACCAACAGACACAGCCTAAAACAATCGCAATAATAGCAATGATTAAACAGGTTTTACCTACCTGCTTCTTCTCGAAATCTTGTTCATTCATCCAAATAATTCCTAAAATAATTCCGACTACAGGAATAAAAAACGATAAAATGTAAAATAGTACTTTCTGACCACTTGACACATAATCCCCTCCATCACAAAAGTAATTTATGTGGAAATATACACTCTTTGAATATGTATGAGCGCAATGGAAGGAATTTGCCAGTCCATGATTTTTATTTCTAAAATAGGTATCTAGTTAACTATTATTAAATTGAAATGCTATTTATCAAATTGAATGAACTATTGGTAATTATTTTACATATCAATTCGAATGCAAGCCCATTAACAATGTTATGGAGCCCATACATTTTTAGCTAAAATGTTTAGATTCTTCACTCAATCAGGTACAAACGGAAACTTATTTGTTATAATAAACATATTATATATGTTTGTTATGACAGATGATGGGGTTTGATAAAAACAGATGATAAATAAACTATTACAAAGTAGCGGATTTAAAAGGATATTAATCTTTGCCCTAATGGCAATTATTTTATATGCACTTAAGGATATGATAAATTTAATTTTATTTACGTTTATTTTCACCTTTTTAATGGATCGGCTTGTTATTTTTCTATCGAAGAAAATACCAATTAATCGAAAAATACTCGTTATAACCTCCTACGCATCAGTTGTTGGTTTGCTTTCTTGGGGATTAATTAAATACTTGCCAATGATCGTCGGAGAAATTACCCAGTTAATTAGACAACTCACAGCTTTCTACACATCGAAGCATGATAATATGATTCTCAATTTTATAGTAAGTAGAGTAGAGGAAATCCAAATTTCTAGCTACTTAGAAAGAGGCTTTACTTTTATCATCACTTACTTTACGGATATTAGTACCTTTAGCCTACAAATTTTAATTGCATTGTTAATGAGTTTGTTCTTCTTGTTGGAGAAGCCAAGGCTTATTGAATTCACTAAGAAATTTAAAACGAGTAAAGTCGCTTCTTTTTATGCAGAGATTGAATTTTTCTCTACCAAGTTCGTTAGAACGTTTGGTAAAGTAATAGAGGCACAACTAATTATTGCTGTCGTCAATTGCGTATTAACGACCATTGCTTTATGGATTATGGGCTTCCCGCAATTAGGCGGACTTTCTATCATGATCTTCTTCCTGGGTTTGATACCGGTAGCAGGGGTAATTATTTCCCTCATTCCGCTAACCATCATTGCCTATAGTATTGGCGGATTAATGACTGTTCTATATGTGTTCATCGCAATTATGATCATTCATGGAATTGAAGCCTATATTTTAAATCCAAATTTGATGTCATCAAAAACAAATTTACCTGTTTTCTATACCTTCCTTGTCCTAATATTTTCCGAGCACTTTTTTGGAGTATGGGGACTGATTATTGGGATTCCTGTATTTGTCTTTATTCTAGATGTATTAGAAGTTACCGATAATGAAAAAGTATAGTATCAAAAAACAAGCTCATCCTACTACTGGGATGGGCTTATTTTTTGATACTGTATATTTAAATGATATCTGTTATTCTATACCTATCAGTTGTAGGAAGGGGATTTATTTATGAGCGAATGTAAACTCAATCACACACATGAAGATGTGAAAAACAAATATGTATCGGTGTCTGCGTTCTTGCCAGAAGACATGAAACCATTATTTGATCAGTTTTTTTCTGGAGAGCACACGCAAGACTTGTTAAACGATGTCTTTCATTTATTAAAAAAGTACGATTTAGCATCTGAAGAAGAAAAAAGTGCTAGAAATCGTCGCTTATATCTGGTGTTAAGAAACGTATAAACAATTCTCAGAATGTAATGATACATAATTAGGAAATGAGGAAAACCCCTTGCGAACATAGCGAGGGGCCTTATTTAGCATATTGCTGTTTTTTTCTTCACACCTATTTTTCCTCTTTGAATGGTTTTATTAATATATTCATTTGCGAGTGGTACCTTACATGCTGTGTTACCAACATCGACGTGTACCTTGCCGATTATATCAGCCACTTTTTTTGCTTCATCCTGTAAACCATTCACATAGACTCCTACACCAATAACAAAAGTGTTCATGACATAACGGACACGATTTCTTTCTTGGTGTATTGTTGTTTCAACCTGATGCAATCGGCTACAGATTTCTGCCTTATCAAGCTTGTCATCAGAGGTAATTGAAAGATAATTCGTATAGGTATTCCATCCGGCAACAGCAATCATTTCTTCCTCAGAATCCATCCATTCACGTGCCAGTTCAAGCGCAAATTCACTTTCCGCTGCAACGCCAGCCACTGTGTATTCCGCAGGCATATACCAATAAGCCTTTTTCACCCATTCTTGTAAGGTTTCTTTCGTCACTTTTTTAGGGTTAATAGAAAGTCCAGCTAAGTACATCGCATCATGATTTCTAGTCTCGTAAAGGGCAAGTGCGAGTTCATGATCCTTTTTCACGAATTTCACGAGCTTTTTTAAATCTCCGATCTTTACTCCGAATAAAGGCTCTTGGGCACCGTGGTTCAAATAAGTTTTTTTTGTTTGCTCTGAGCCTAGCTCCTCAAGCTTATTCATTATCTCATCGAGTGTCATTTTGAAACCTCCCTAATTGGTCTATTTCGCTTATTCTACCACCCCTATAAGACTTTGGAAAATTTCTCTTCAATATTTCTCCCTTCAATATTCATGAAAACCCCTATTTTTGAAAATAGTAAAGATATCTAAATAGAACAAGGAAGAAGGAATATGATGGGGGAATTATTTCGATTATTAAAAAAGGGTAATAAATCGGCAATGATTGCGGCGATTGTTAATACAATTATCGCTATTGCAAAAGGAGTAGCCTATTCTATTACAGGCAATGTTGCGATGTTTGCAGAAACAATGCACAGCCTAGGTGATGCTGCCAACCAATTTTTTGTGTTTATTGGCTCAGCTTTAAGTAAAAAATCACCGACAAACCGCTATCCAAATGGATTTGGCAGACTCGTTAACTTAGTCCTGCTTGGTGCAGTAATAATTGTTGGAATTATGGCTTTTGAAACAATTAAGGAAGGATACCATCACATCCTTCATCCAACGGAATCCGAAGGCTTTTTAATCAATATCGGGGTCTTGGGTTTTGCCTTGATTTTAGAACTATACGTTCTGTATAAAGCAATGAAGGAGGTTGTTCATGAGGTTGGCATAGAGGCTACTGGTATTAACGTGTTTTTCAAAAGTCTTGCCAATTTAGGGAGGGCAAAACCAGCTACAAAGCTTGTGTTCTTAGAGGACACGGTGGCCTCAGGAGGTGGATTACTGGCAATCATTGCAGTCATTATCTCCCACTTTACAGGTATCCTTTGGGTTGAGGGAGCAGCCTCAATTTTAATTGGATTAATGATGTTTTTTGTGGTCGGTAGAGTATTTTTGGATAATGCAGCAGGAGTCCTAGGTCAAGCAGATGAAGAAATGGAAGACAAGATTGGAAGTATTGTCATGTCCGACCCAGATGTGAAGGATATCCAAGCTCTAGCAGTTATTAAAGAAGGGGAAGATCTGCATGTTGAATTGGAAATTGAGATTGACCCTAAGCTAACCATTGCTCAAGCGGATGATATAAAAGACCGAATACATTCGAAAATCATGGAGGAAAATGGAGTGGTTGACGTCACGATTGAGTTTGATGAAGAGGATGGAATCAGTACGTGGCAAAGTGAAAAAGAAAGTAAATAACTGTCCTTATTAAGAATTTACCGACAAGCTTTAATGATAAACAAAAAGGAGGGAAATCCATGGCTAAGCATAGCATACGTTTATCCAGTGCCGAAATTGGAGGTCTATGGGCTACTTTTATCCAAGAAACAATGTCCGTTTGCTTACTTAAGTACTTTCTTCATCACAATCAGGATGAGGAAATTGCCCCTCTTTTGCAAGAAGCAATGGAGATTTCAGGTAGTCATATCGAACAAGTAACATTGATTTTTAATGATGAGAGGATCCCATTACCAGATGCTTTTACGGATAATGATATTAATTATTCTGCTCCACCCTTATTCTACGATATGTTTGGACTTAGCTTTGTTTACAATAGCAGCCGTTTGAATATGGTTAATAATTCCTTCCTTACCTCCAATGTGGCCAGAAAGGATGTATTGGATTTTTTTGTTAAAGCCATGATACAAGCAGCTACCTTATATCAATCAGCAACAGAACTGATGCTGTCTAAGGGTATATATGACCGCCCGCCAATGATACCCTATCCTAAACATAACGAATACATTGAAAAGCAATCCTATATTAGTGGAATGATTAAAAAGCGGCCGCTAAATTCCATTGAGATTACAGAAATATTTTACAATACGGAACGGAATTACTTTTCCATGTTGCTATGCTCAGCACTGCTGCAGGTTGTTAAGGATAAGGAAATAAAGGATTTTATAAAAGAAGGTAAAGAAATATCAGAAAGGCAAATTAGAGTATTCAATGAAATCTTAGTGAAGGAACAGCTTATGGGGAACATATCAACAACAATGGAGGTTACAGATTCAACGGTTCTTCCTTTTTCAAATAAACTGATTGTCTTTTTGTTTCACTCATTGAATTCAATTGATATTACCCTACTGGGACATGCGATGTCAGTTTCAATGAGAACAGACTTAGTGGCCAATTACCAAAAATTCATTTCCGAAATCATGCTATATGCTGGTAAGGGCTTTAATTTATTGGTCGAACGTGGTTGGCTCCAGCAGCCCCCAATGGCTCCGAACCGCAAAGAGCTGGAGGATATGAAATAGAAAAAGGCTCGCCAGCGGCGAGTCTTTTTAAAAGGATCTTAATTATTCCCACGGTTTATCTGTTGTGAAGAAGGCTGCGAGCTCTTTGCTCCTCTTTCTATGTTCTTTTCTTTTCGCTGCTCTATCGGGTCCAGTTTCAAATAGCGCCTTTTCCTCCTTTGTCTCTGGGACAATCCTTGGCACCTTTGTAGGTTTCCCGTTTTCATCCAATGCCACAAACGTCAAAAAGGCAGTTGCTGCAATTTTTCGATTTCCAGTAATTAAATTTTCTGCAATAATTTTGACGAAAACTTCTATTGATGATGTTCCAGTCCAGGTAACAAATGATTCAAAGCATACAGAGTCATGCTGTGAGATAGGACTAAGAAAATCTACTGAATCTGTTGAGGCCGTTACACATTCTTTTCGGCAATGCCTCGCAGCTGAAATGGATGCAATCATATCGGCATCACTCATTAACTTTCCGCCAAATAATGTATCATGATTATTCACATCATTTGGGAAAATTCTGCTAGTTCTAACAACCCTTGATTCATTACATGTTTTTGAGTCCATAATAATTCCTCCAAATAAATATCTAATTACGTTATCTTAACATATCTATTACTAGGATTTGAAACAATAATCTCCAACCGGTAATAAATTTGATAATGAGCGAATGTTTGAAAGTTATGGTAAATTATTCATATGAATACATATCTGGGGGTTAGGATGATGAGTTTGCAAAATGAAATTATTCGGGCATTACACGTAAAACCTACAATACAGCCTAGGGAAGAAATTAGAAAACGGATAGACTTTTTAAAAACTTACTTGCTAAAAGCTAGGGCAAAAGGCTTTGTCCTTGGAATAAGCGGTGGACAAGACTCGACACTTGCAGGACGTCTTGCTCAATTGGCTGTTGAGGAACTTAGAGCAGAAGGAAATGAGGCAGTATTTATTGCTGTTCGTCTTCCTTACGGTGTTCAGCAGGATGAAGCAGATGCTCAGTTGGCCTTGGAGTTTATTCAAGCCGATCGTGATTATAGTTTTAATATAAAAGCTGCCGTTGACGCCGTTCAAACAGAATATAATTCAATTAGCCAAACAAAGACAATAAGTGATTTTCAAAAAGGAAATGTCAAAGCAAGGGTGAGGATGATTGCACAGTATGCTTTTGGCGGTATGGAAGGACTGCTCGTCATCGGCACTGATCATGCAGCAGAAGCGGTGACGGGTTTTTATACAAAGTACGGTGATGGCGGTGCAGACTTACTACCATTGACTGGGTTAACTAAAAGGCAGGGCAAAGCCTTATTAAAAGAGCTTGGTGCCCAGGAAAAACTTTATCTGAAGGTGCCAACAGCTGACCTGCTGGATGTTAAACCAGGTCAGGCAGATGAAACAGAATTAGGAATCTCTTACGATGACATTGATGACTACCTCGAAGGAAAGAAGGTTTCACAGGAAATAGCGGCAAAAATTGAACACCGCTATCTTGTATCCGAACATAAACGTCAGGTTCCAGCTTCTATGTTTGATAGCTGGTGGAAATAAAAACTGCGGAAGCTCCTTTTTTGGATGCTTCCGCTTTTTATTTAAAAATTCATAGAATTGATAAATGTCTGCAGGTTTTTCTAGTGAAGGTGCTTTTATAATAAAAAGAAATGGATTTTTTTTGAAGGGAGTGAGAGTATGGGATCCACAATAACGGAAACGAAGTTCTTAATTTACACAGTTAGTGCCATTTTATTATTAATGCTGGTTCGTATTTTTATGCCAGAATTGAACGCCATCTATGACCCAAATAATTATGTAGGTATACATACGGTTCTAGAGGTTCTTTGCATCGCTATATCTGTTACTATCTTTCTCTATGGTATTAAGTCGTATCGTTTGAGCAAATCAAGCAAAATGCTATTTTTAGCTTTTACCTTCATTATTGTGGGAATGGTCGACCTACTCCACATGATTTCCTATAAAGGTATGCCATTTTTTATAACGGATAGCTCTGTTGCAAAAGCAACCTGGTTTTGGGTTATCGCTAGAGTGATTCAATCAATATTAATGCTCTCCCTTCTGCTTCTTCCTGACCGCAGGTTAAAGAAGGATTATTATCTGCTTTCTA
>JAQSXG010000102.1 GCA_029256785.1 Neobacillus sp. | reverse complement strand
GCACCGTCATACCCATAATGGGCAAAGTGCGATAGTGCGACATCTCGTATTTTTGTAGCACTCACGTAATCACCTACCTAACGTTCGGTAGGTTCTATTTTCACTCATTTTAATTCATTTGTCAATTATATCTTTGATAAATGAAAAATATCTCCACTAATGGTGAAGATATTCCTCATTACTAACGCAGTAAATTATGAACTTTGATTTTCTAACAAGAAAAAAATAGACTCAAATTCTTTTACTGGAATAGGTTTACTAAAAAAATACCCTTGTGCTTCGGTGCACATCTGTTGAAGTAGGAACGCAACCTGGTCATTTGTTTCTACTCCTTCAGCAATTACTTGTAGTTTTAATGAATGTGCCATTAAAATAATTGTTTTTACGATGGCATGATCATTAACGTCAGTAGTACATTCACTGATAAATGACCGATCAATTTTTAGTTTATCGATTGGAAATTTCTTCAAATAATGAAGTGAACTGTAACCAGTCCCAAAGTCATCAATACTTATTCCAACCCCAATCTTTTTCAATTCCAATAAAGTAGATAGTGAGCGGTCAACGTCCATCGTCATACCTTCGGTTATTTCAAGTTCTAAATATTTCGGCTCAAGTCCTGTTTTATATAAGATTTTTTGAACACTTTTGGCCAAATCTGTTTGAAAGAATTGTTTTGGTGAAATATTCACCGATACCGTTATCGGAGGAAGTCCTCTGTCTTGCCATACTCTATTTTGTTTGCAAGCGGTTAGAAGTGCCCACTCTCCTATTTGAATAATTTGTCCTGTTTCTTCAGCTAAAGGAATAAATTCATCAGGTGGAATAATTCCCCTCACTGGATGTTCCCACCGAATTAATGCTTCAGCGCCAAATATCTTATTTGTATTAAGATTTATTTGCGGCTGGTAGAATAATACGAATTCATTCTTTACTAGTGCTTTACGTAAGTTCATTTCTAAATCTATTACATGTTGCGATACACCGATTAAATCCGTAGTGAAGGTTTGGTAATTATTTTTCCCTTGACTTTTTGCAAAATACATTGCTAAATCAGCATGTTTCATTAATACCTCACGAGTTTCTCCATGATAAGGAAAGATACTAATTCCGATACTTGGAGTGATCAATATCTCATAATTATTGAGGTTAAATGGTTCCGACGTTGCGTCCGATACTCTCCTAGCTACTTCCTTTGCTGCTACACCCGTTGAATTTGGGAGTAGAATGGCAAACTCATCACCACCTAATCTGGCAATTAAATCCGATTCATTAACACAACCTCTTAACCTCTCCGCCAGATCTACTAATAATTTATCCCCTATTTCGTGACCCATTGTATCATTAACCATTTTAAATCGATCTAAATCAAGAAAGAGTAACGCAAAATTTTCTTTTTGTTTCGTCGATGTAGTGATTAATTCTTCAAGTGTTTCTTTTAAAAGATATCTGTTTGGTAAATCGGTTAACTGATCGTGATAGGCCATATGTTTTATTAATCTTTCAGTTTGAATTTTTTCGGTAATATCTTTAACAATCGAATAAACACCCGTGACTTTTTCATTTACAAAGATCGGTATATCTGTAACCGTTATTTCTCTGTGCATCCCTTGCTTATCAAATATTGAACATTCGAAGGTTGATGCATGGCCATTTAATGCCAGGTAAAAGTGATCCATCGCTTTATCTACATCTTTAGGTACGATTAATGGCGTAAATGTCTTATTAATTAATTCTTCCACAGCATAACCAAACACTGAAACTGCTTTGTTAGCACTTTTGAACACCCCTTCTAAATCAAAGGTTAATATTACGTCCGGATTTTGTTCGTATAAAGATTTGTAATATTGTTCACTCAACTGAATTCTATCCGATTGATGAGTTAATTTCCGATCAATCGAAGAGGTAAGTAACAAAATTCCAACAATTAGACAGGTTCCTATCGTCAGCATGATTCCTAGGAATGTTGGGTTAATTACCGGAAATAAATACGGATTCCGCTCCGCCATATACATCATTTTTGTTGCAAATTGATTGATAAAATGCGACCCACTAATCGCAGTACCCATGAAAATGGCACTCAAAAGCTTATTTCTAAAAGGGTAAGCAATTTTATAATCACTTAACCAAAATCCTTTAAAGGACAAAGTGGAAAATAACCAAGTAAACAAAATTGCTATAAGAGAAATATAATTTGTATATTCCATTGAATAGTGAACATGCATGGAAGCCATTCCAATATAATGCATGATATTGATTCCACTTACAAGAAGAATTCCGCTCAAAAAATATTGATAGTTAAAAAGTTTCCTTTGAACCACTAATAATAATGACATGCCTGATAAGAAAATGGTAACAATTAAGGATAGAAAAACATTTAGCAACCGGTATTCAATTGGAAAAGGCAATCTAATTGAAAACATCCCAATAAAATGCATCGACCACATGCCAATCCCCAAAATAAATCCACTACTGATTAACCAAATCATTTTCTTTTTACCTTTTGACCCCCTAGCTCGAGAAAGTAGATCAAATGCAGCATAGGAGGAAACAATAGCTGTGATGATTGATAACGTCACTAGGATATAGTTATAGTTACTAAAGCTTATTTCCTCCATGGTGTGAACCTCCAAAAAAGTGCATTTACCTATACTATTTCCATTTTCAATAAATAAAAGAAAAAAATACCGAAATAAAAATTCAATATACCACGAAAAATAGTTTTGACAATTTTGTGAACAAAGTGAATAATATATTAAAAAGGGGGCTGCACGATGGATTCTAAATTAAATATTTTAAATGCCGTTAAATATATTGGGGCAACGATACTTATCATTGGAATGATTATTTTTTCACTTGGTTTTTTTGCAAACGGTTCCAGTGCGATGACAGGTATCGGTATTGGTACGATTATGGGTGCAGTCTTTATTTTTCTAATGGGTGTCTTCTTTGTAGCAACGGAAGAGATGCTGGAAAAATCTTTCAAGGGTATTGAGGTAACAAAAATAAAATCAAAAAATGGAGCGCCATTATAGACGCTCCATTTTCTTTGTTACATATCCCAAACCATTGTTAACAATGTTCCAAAAACGGTTATTAGCGCGATGAATATACCGTAATAGATATTGGTATAAATCGCCCCTTTGTCGTTCGTTTCACCAGCGTGCATAAACACGACCAATTGAACCGTTGCTTGTATGAATGCTGTTACAATCAGGATGGTCATACCGACCGCAAAGCTCATATCTAAAAAGTAGACCGATAGAGCGACAGTTGTGAGCAGTAATGAAAAGACAAATCCCATTACCTGATTCATAGGGAATAATTCTTTCATGTTACATCATTCCTTTCAGGTAGACGAAGCTGAAAATAAAAATCCAAACAACGTCTAAGAAATGCCAATAAAGCGAAAAAATAAACGATTTATTTGCTGTTTCTGGAGTCAAACCCCGTTTTTTTATTTGCAGGAGGATAAAGATTCCCCAAACGAAGCCAAAGGTTACGTGCGCTCCATGTGTACCTAAAGTAGTTAGCAGGATTGCTGTAAATGCGCTTGTTTGTAGCCCTGCTCCTACATGAACATAATGAACAAATTCATAAATCTCAAAGCCTAAAAATCCTGCACCAAGTAGAAGTGTGATGGTAAAGAAAATCATCATTGCTTTCTTGTTCGCGATTCTCATCGCATGGATTCCCAAACCGATAGTAAAACTACTAGTTAAAAGTAAAATGGTTTCAATTAATACAGGAGCTATTTCAAAAATTTCTGCTCCAGTAGGTCCTGTACCTGTCCGATCCACTAAGGTGAAATAAGATGCAAACAGTGTGCCAAAAAGCATAATTTCAGCACCAAGGAAAATCCAAAACCCTAAAATGTTTAGCTTATTTTGGTCCGTGCTATATTCAAGTGGAAGCGAGTGATCTATTTTCATTATTTCGCACCTCGCATTTTGGTTTCAGTTTCTTCAATTTCTTCAACAGAAATATATCGTCCATGATCCTTTTCAATGGAGCGGAGACCCATACAAACAAAGATTCCAATGGTTGTTAAAATGGCTGGAATCCATAATCCGAATACAAACGAGAAACCCCAAGCGAAAAAGATCGCTCCCATGATAAACGGTACCCCGCTGTTGTTTGGCATATGAATTTTTTCATATTCACCTTTAAATAAAACATGCCCCTTTTTCTTTGCATCCCATAAGCCTTCAGATGAATTTACTTGTGGAATAATCGCAAAATTATATTCTGGCACAGGATTATGGGTAGCCCACTCTAATGAACGTGCATCCCACGGGTCTGAACCTATATTTCTAGAAGCATAACGCGTACTGTAGTAGATGTTATAAACAATTAAAGCAAAGCCTATTGCCATTCCAAATGCCCCGATAAAGGAAATCATATTCCAGATTCCAAATCCAGTAGATTCAGAGTACGTATACATTCTACGTGCTTGCCCATCTAAACCTGAGAAGAACATTGGCATAAATGCTACTAGTGTACTAATCGAAATCACCCAAGCAGCAATTTTTCCAATTCGTTCATTGAGCATAAAACCAAACATTTTCGGCCAGTAGAATGTGAGACCTGCCAGCATTGCGAAAACCACGCCTGGAATAATTACCATATGGAAGTGAGCAACTAAAAACATCGTATTATGATATTGATAGTCCGCTGCCGACATTGCTAGCATGACACCTGTCACTCCACCGATGGTAAATGTCGGTAAAAACAGGATGGAATATAACATTGGTGTTGTGATCGTAATTTTCCCTTTCCACAGCGTGAACAGCCAGTTAAAGATCTTCACTCCGGTCGGTACAGCTATCGCCATCGTTGTAATTGAGAAAATACTGTTAGTTAGGGCACCTTGACCCATGGTAAAGAAATGGTGAGTCCATACTAAGAAAGAAAGTAGTGAAATGATGACCATGGAACCAACCATTGATTTGTAACCATAAAGATTACGCTTGGCAAAGGTTGAGATAATCTCACTATAAATACCAAATGCAGGTAGAATTAAGATATACACTTCAGGATGTCCCCAGACCCAGAACAAGTTAGCCCAAAGCATATCCATCCCGCCATTTGATGTTGTAAAGAAGTTCGTTGCAAATAGTCGATCCATCGTACCCATTAACAACGCTACTGTTAAAACAGGAAAAGCGAAAACGATAATAATGTTAGCAACTAAAGATGACCATGTAAACATCGGCATTTTCATCAATGTCATCCCTGGCGCTCTCATTTTTAGAATCGTCGTAATCATGTTTATCCCAGTCATTAATGTACCAAGACCTGAAATCTGCAAGGCAAACATATAATAGTTTGTTCCTACTGATTCACTAAATTCATTCCCTGCAAGCGGGAAATAGGAAGTCCATCCCGCATCAGGTGAACCGCCAATGACGAAAGAGATGTTTAATAACATTGCACCGGCAAAGAATAACCAGAAACTGAGTGCATTTAACCTCGGAAATGCAACGTCACGCGCACCAATTTGTAAAGGTACAACAAAGTTCATCAATGCCATGATGAATGGCATTGCCATAAAAATAATCATTACCACCCCATGTGTGGAGAAAACCTCGTTATAATGCTGTGCATCCAATAGAGTATTTTCCGGTACGGCAAGTTGAGCCCGCATCATAATGGCATCTGCACCGCCGCGGAATAACATTAACAATGCAGAGATTAAATACATAATTCCAATTCGTTTATGGTCTACCGTTGTTAACCATTCGCGCCACAGATAGCCCCATTTTTTAAAGTATGTTAACCCAGCAATTATCGCGATCACGGTCAGACCAATGGCAACCATGGAGGCATATATCGCAGGACTTGGGTGTGGAACAGCAAAGCGACTAAAGAAATCCATGCTATTGTATCTCCTTTCGAGTAACATTTTGTATTTTACACTAGCAAACTCTTAATGATTGTGATGAGCTTCTGTTTCAGACTCGTTTGAGTCGCTAGCAGATCCCTTCTTGGTATCATTTGATCCATGATTATGTCCGCCGTTTTCACCTTCCGGAGGAGGCATAAATCCTAAATGTGTCCCCGTGTAGGTGGAT
Source organism: Neobacillus sp. (assembly GCA_029256785.1). Taxonomy (GTDB): domain Bacteria; phylum Bacillota; class Bacilli; order Bacillales; family Cytobacillaceae; genus Neobacillus. The sequence continues at coordinate 5,136 of JAQSXG010000102.1, read as the reverse complement.
TGTCCGAGATGGCCCGGTTCTAATAACTCATTAAATTTCTCTTCCGTTAACGGCTTAGCCGTTTCTTTTACCTCTTCAACCCATTTTTCAAATTCATCTTCAGGCATCGCTTCCACATTAAATGTATTTTCTGCGAATCCTTTTCCACTAAAGTTTGCATTTCTACCCATGAATTCTCCCGGTACGTCTGCAGCTAAATGTAAGGTGTTAACCATGTCAGACATCGCGTATTTTTGACCTCCGAGCTGGGGGATCCAGAAACTTGTGATGGGACCGTATGAGTAAAGTTTAAATTCAATCGGACGGTCAGTCGGAATATATAAGTAGTTAACCGTTTCGATGTTCTCTTCCGGATAGCTAAAATGCCATTTCCAGTTAGAGGAGGAAGCATAAATAATTAATGGTTTCTTATTTTCATAGCCTTTCGGTGTTGATTCTACTTCATAATTTGATTTAACAGACATAACTGACAGGAAAATTACGATTAAAACAGGAATTCCAACACATATTGCTTCTACAAACAAACTCCCTTTAATATGTGGTGGTTCATAATCTTTACTTTGTTTTGAGGCACGGAACTTTACTAACATATATACAAGCATCGCAAAAACAACGATTACGATTACTGACATTAAAATAATTGATAAGATAATGTCATCTGCTTGGGTTTTCGCTTGTGGTCCTTTAGGGTCCAAAACCAATAATGGTTCGCAACCTGTAAGCAATGTGAAAATGGTAAAAATCGAAGATAAAATAACCCATTTCAATTTCATTGTGGTACCCCTTTCTACTATTCTAAAAGTTTAATAATTATTTAGTTTTCTTTTGTCTGTGATAAATATCACACTCGATACTCCTATATTATAATGATTTTAAATAAATTGCATTCAAATGTGAAATATGTCACAAAATGTTCAAAATCTAAAATGAATGCTTAATTTCCAGTAACATTCATTAGCAATTATTAATCAAATCGATTATCATGATTTAGTTATGATGATTTAGAATTACCAAGTAAAACCAATTGTAGGTAACTTCTCCTTCTATTAAACACCAAAAGAGCTTATGGACGTTTTTGTAAAACGGCCTCAGCTCTTTTTTAATTATGTAAAGTCTTAAATTAGAATCATATTTATAGATCATTCTCATAGACTAATAGGATGTTTTAAGCCTATGCATAAATCCATCCCCCTCCGCATATTGTTTGTTGATGGGAAAGGAGTGTTCAAACATGATTAGTGCAGAAATAACAAAGAAAATTGAGAGCATCGCTCATCCAAAGGTTCGTAATATAGTAAAAGTTTGCGTAGAAAAAGGCTGCAGGTTTAAACCGCATCCAAGTAATCCAAATTTAATTAATTTATTCGATCCATCCCAAAGGAAAAATATTATTGGAGACATTAACCCAGCAAGCCCTAGAGGATATTTCACGCTAGAAGTAGATAATGGCCGTTTCAAATCATTTAGAAATGAAATCATCGGTTTGGATATTGACAAAGCGAATTTTGAAGAAAGTGTCTTAAAGAGGATCAACAGGTAGAAAAAAGTCATGATTTCACAAAATGAAATCATGACTTTTTCCATGATAAATAAAATGGAATCGCTTACGAAAAATTATTTAGAAAATGCACTCTTTAAAGTGCTCCCTGCTTTTTCTAAGGCTTCTTTCCCTTGATATATCACAGCTGACATACTCATGAAACCATGGATGGTTCCACCGTAGCGAATAGCCTCTACTTCCACACCAGCATCTGCTAACTTTTTCGCGTAAGCTTCCCCCTCATCTCTTAGCGGATCATACTCGGCAGTAATCACTAAAGCTGGCGGTAAACCGTTAACTTCTTCATAAAGATACGGAGATACCAGTGGGTTTTGTTTATCTTCCTCACTGTTTAAATAGCAATCACGGAACCATTCCATTGTTCCTTTTGTTAAGAAATAGCCTTCGGAATTTTCCCTCATCGACACCGTAGCTCCCCCACCAACATTTGTACTTGGATAAAGAAGTAGTTGGAAACAGATTTCCGGTGCTTTTCTGTCCTTTGATAGATTCGTAACAACCGCTGCTAGATTCCCTCCAGCACTATCGCCGCCAACAGCAATCCTGTTACGGTCTACTTGAAACTCTTCCGCATGGTCATAGACATATTGAACAGCGGCATAGGAATCTATCACAGCTGCAGGAAATTTATGTTCTGGTGCTAAACGATAATCTACAGAAATGGTCACGCAGTTTGCATGGTTTGTCAGTGCACGGCAAATATCATCATGAGAATCAATATTACCGATTACCCAACCTCCTCCATGGAAGAAGACTAGTGCAGGGTACGTTTCTTGTATTTCCTTAGGATAGTAGATGCGTACAGGAATATCAGATTCTGGACCTGGGACAGTCCGATCCTCAACCTTGCCAACGGGTTGGATTTCCCCAAGTGGCATAATGAATGCAGCCCTCGCTTGCTCTGGATTCAATGTTTCCATTGGTGGTGCACCTGCAGCAGCTAATTGATCTAATACAAATTTCGTTTGTGGATCAAGTGTCATTCTTTCGCCTACTTTCTATTATTAAATATTAACAATAACTCATTCGTTATATATCCTTATTTTTCCTTCTTTAAATTTCAAATTTTTTATTAAGCTATACTCACTATTACTCTAACTAGTAATAAATTAATATAAAAAATAGCCTCCCAAAAAGGAGGCCGTAATCAAGATTTATCCTATATCATAAGAAATTAATGTGCATGTGGTTTATGATGGTGACCAAATAATCCCAGTTCAATATTCTGATCAATTAACAGAAATCCTAGAGCCACCTCAATTAATCCCACTCCAAGAAAAGTAGGTTGTAGCCAACTCTGCCAACCAATCCAAATAACTTGGGCAACAATCCAGATCACCATTGCGATTCCGGTAAGTACGGTGACGACTCCAGTAAAACGTTGGTTAAAGAATGCTAACAGGGCACCGATTAAACTAAAAGCTCCATGGATAACGAACAGAATGGTTCCGGGGATAAAAAAGTCCTCAAATGGAGTATTTTTCAAAAGATCTAGTGATAAACGTATCCATTCTCCATCCGGTGCCATCATAAGTCCCAGACCAGTTGTAAGAGCCCCCATCCCGACTAACGCCAATAAAGTACCAGTACTGTAGAATAAAACCTTCTCTTTGTTCATGTTCCCCATCTTCCTTCGATTAGATTTGAGAAAAAATCTGTGCCGAATAAATGGAGTATTTTCCCTACTTCTATTTTACACCTTTTTCATCTTTTTGTAATCTTATAAGATGGGTGATAATAACCTGGAAACAGATTCCTTCAGACGCACTTCCAATGAGCGTTTTTGATATTCCTCGAACGTGAGTAATTTGGAAACTAGCATATCTTCTTTAAAAATTTTCGTTAATTTTTTAGAAATCCCTTCATCATATAAAAACGCATTCACTTCAAAATTGAGCTTAAAACTGCGATAATCTATGTTCGCTGTGCCGACAGATGAGACTTCTTCATCTACCACTAGCGTTTTTGCATGGACAAAGCCATTATTGTAAATATAGACGTTTGCACCAACTTTTAATAAGTCGCCAATATGAGAGAGTGTCGCCCAATAAACAAAAAGATGATCCGGTTTATTGGGAATCATAATATTGACTTCAATCCCCGATAAACATGCAATACGAAGTGTGTCTAATAAACTTGAGTCAGGAATAAAATACGGAGTTTGGATATAAATGTTTTTTTTTGCAGACATAATCATTTTAATATAACCGTTTTTTATCTGTTCTAACTCAGAATCTGGCCCACTCGTAACAATTTGTATTCCAACCGCTCCGTGTGATACATTTTCCGGAAATAGATTGGGAACATAGTAAACATCATTTACATCGGAAGCCTGATTCCAATCCAGAATAAACCGAATCTGCAGGGCATATACCGCCATCCCTTGAATCCTTAAATGAGTATCTCGCCAATATCCAAATTTCTCATTGAGTCCCAGATATTCATCTCCTACATTAAAGCCACCAACATACCCTATTTTCCCGTCAATTATCACTAACTTCCGATGGTTCCTATAGTTCATTCGCAGATTGATAAAACGAAATTTAGAAGGAAAAAATACCTCTACAAGTCCACCAGCTGCACGGAAATCTTTAAATAAACGTTTAGGCAATCCCCGGGAACCTAGTTCATCGTATAGAACTCTAATCTTAACTCCTTCTTTTGCCTTTTTCGTCAGTTCTTCAATTAATTTTTTGCCAAGATTATCATTTTTGATAATGTAGTATTGAATGTGTATATACTCCTTGGCATTTTTAATATCTGTAAATAACTGGTCAAATTTTTCTTTCCCATCTGTAAAAATTTTCACGGCATTATCTTCCGTTAGGATAGCTTGGTTTTTTATTAAGTGCATGTAGATTAGGTCCCGATTATTGCTGGTAACTTGATTTAGAAATTTAAATTTGTTGGCACGCAGTGTGGTTGTTTGCGTTTCCAGTACTTCCTCGAACCCTGTCTTCTTAATGTCGTCCCATTGAAAAAGGCGCTTCCGACTTAAATTCTGTCCCAATAGTAGATACAAAACAAAACCTAAAATAGGAATGAAAAAGAGTACTAATAACCACGCCCACGAAGAACCAACGTCCCTTCGTTCTTTAAATATAACAATAATGGCCATAATGATGTTTAATACGAGAATTAAACTAAGAAATACGGAAGTAATGTTCATCTTATAACCCCTTTCCCGAAGTACTAGGGAACTTTATCTAATACATACTAATGGAATGATCCTTCTATCTTACCTTATTATACTTTACCTTCATTAATTCTTCCTTTAATACGCAATAACCAATAACTTTATATTCAACAAAGGGCACCATAAACCCTCCTACGTGACCGGTACCTTCTTTTTTCTGTGGTTTCAGTCACCATGAAAAATCAGAGCAGCTGCAATACTCAAAATGAAATCTTACAAAGTTGACCTATCCCTTAACACAGTCTGAAAACGCAAAAAAGAACAACCCTCTCAGGTTGTTCTTTGTTTTGCCTGGCAACGTCCTACTCTCACAGGGGCGCCTGCCCCAACTACCATCGGCGCTGAGAAGCTTAACTTCCGTGTTCGGTATGGGAACGGG
>JAQSXG010000101.1 GCA_029256785.1 Neobacillus sp. | reverse complement strand
GTTAATACTTGCTACGATCGTAAGCACACCTACAATAATGACAAATACGTTGCTCAATTTTCCTCTGTATTTAGCTAGAGCTGGTACTTTACGGATTGCATACATTGGTAGTACACATAAGATAGCAGCAACTAGTGGACCGCTAAGAGAATCGATAAGTCCAAGAATGCTTGGGTTTGAATAAGCAACATACCAGCAAGATAATACAACAAACACTAGGATAATTGACTTAACTGTTTTTTCTTGTACGTTTTTACCGCGAGCTTTAGCTGCTCCAAGAATCATGTCACGCATTACCTCATACGCTCCTACATAATGGCCTAAGAAAGACTTTGTAATCGCTACAAAAGCAATGATAGGTGCGGCAATAGCAATTAGCGGTGAATTAAGTTCATTTGCAAGATACGATAGTATTGACAGGTTCTGTTCTTTTGCTGTTACTAAGTCATTTGGTGTCAAACTCAAGACGCTACTCCAAACAAAGAACATAACTACACCAAATGTCAGTAGATAAGTAACCTTTTGTATTTGAGCACTTTTCGCGTCAACAGCAGCGATTCCATAAGTTGCTCTCTGTTTCATAACAAATGACGAGATAATCGGAGAATGATTAAACGAGAATACTATGATTGGCAAAATTAACACAATCGCACCGAGATATCCAAGTGCTGATGTAGGAGCAGTCGTAACACTTGTAAAACTAAGCATTGATGTATTCCATTGTGGAATCAAAGATACTGCGATAAAAATCAGCGAAATGATAAAAGGATAAACCAGCATACTCATTACTTTAACAGTAATATCTTGACCAAAATTTAGTATAGCGATAAGACCAAGTACTAATGCAAGCGATAAAATAGCTCTTGGCGGCTCATTCATGCCCAATTGATTCACCATGAAACTACTTGCAGTGTTTGTTAGTGCAACTGAATACATGAGCACAATCGTATAAATTGAAACGAAATATACTAAGTTAAAAACGATACTCGCCTTATTCCCGAAATACTCTCTAATTACACCTGTAATTCCCTCATCGGCATTTTTGGCACCATAAATCATTTTAGCAAGTGCTCTATGAGAGTAGTACATTACCGGTAATGCTAGTATGGTAATCAATAGTAATGAAAATAAACCGCCTGCTCCTGCATTAATAGGTAAGAAAAGTACACCTGCTCCAATTGCTGTTCCAAATAGGCTTAATGCCCAGGTAGTATCTTGTTTGTACCATTTTTTAGGATCTGGGTAAGTTTGTTCTGAAACAGGAACTTCATAATCAAGTTGTCTAGCTGTATTTCCTTGCATAAATTATTCCTCCTAGTAATATGATCCATATCGATTAGTTTATTTTGCGTACACTTACCTTAAAAGTAATAAAGTTATCTATCGTTATATAAGCTTATTATCCTTCTTTTCTCCGAAAATCTTGTTTTTAATCGCAATTCCAGTAGGAGTGGCAGCAATTCCACCTAAACCTGTCTCTCTTAATTCGCGAGGCATTTGTTTTCCTACTCTATACATTGCTTCAATTGTTTCGTCAGCATTAATGACATTGGTTACGCCAGCTAATGCAATGTCCGCTGCGACAAGGGCATTGGCCGTTCCAACTGCATTTCTCTTAACACAAGGTATTTCTACTAAACCTGCAACAGGGTCACAAACCAAACCAAGTAAATTTTGTAGTGCGGTTGCGAACGCTTCAGAAGATTGCTGTGGTGTCCCTCCGGAAGCTTCTACTGCAGCGGCTGCAGCCATTGCAGAGGCACTACCAACTTCAGCCTGACAACCTCCGAACGCTCCGGAAATACAAGCATTATTTGCTACTACCATTCCGAATAAGGCTGTAGTGAATAGAAAATGGACAGTATCTTCATGACTTAACTGCAATGTATCTTTAATACTAAATAGGACTCCTGGGATTGTTCCACTCGCACCTGCTGTTGGAGTTGCACAGATAACTCCCATTGCTGAGTTAACTTCATTCACTCCGAATGCACTTTGAACCCCGAACATCATCCAATCCCCTGAAAGGGTTTTTCCACTTTCGCGGTATTTTTTTATCTTTACTGCATCTCCTCCGGTTAAACCAGTTGGAGAAAATACTCCGTTGCCCTCAATACTTCTCTTTACGGCATTTTCCATAGTCACTAAGTTTTTTTCCATCTTAGCCCAAATTTCTTCGTAAGAAGCTTTGGTTATCTCCATTTCTTGCTCGATTGCTAATTGATAAATGGGCTTTTGTGTTTTATTCGCCGCATCGACAATTTCCTTAATGGACATATACATAACATTTCACACCCCTTGTCTCGTTAAAGAATAATTATATTCGCTGTATCACTTAACGTTTTCAATTCTCTCTGTACATCTCCAGATAATTGAGAGTCTAAATCAAATTGATATAAATACTTTCCGTCCTTCTCCAAACTGTGGAAATTGCCTATTTCAACAGTATGTTGTTTAAAAAGTCTTCGTAAGACAAATTCAAGACCATCTCTTTCTGAAATCGCTATCAAAACCGGTAATGGCCCGTGGAGATTTACACTGAATCCCTCAACTTCAATATGTTTGATTTCAATTAAGCCACCACCAACTGAAATCCCCACCGTTCTAATACTTCTATTTTCATCTTCTAAATAAACATCTGCAGTATTTGGGTGACCAGCAGGACTATCACCAGATTCTTCTATAAAGGTAATTTCGATTCCATAAGATTCTGCAATTTGTATAGCAATGGGTACTCTACTATCATCAGTAGCAAATCCTAATATACCAGCAATAATTGCAAAGTCTGTTCCGTGTCCTTTATGAGTTTCCGCAAATGATTCATAATATTTAACAATCACCTTTTTTGGAAGACCTTGAAATAATTTATTTGCAACTGTTCCAATAGATAAGGCACCTGCAGTATGCGAACTCGAGGGACCTATCATAACTGGTCCAATCACATCAAAACAACTTTTAAAATTAACGACTTTCTTTTCTTTAATGGGTACTACGTTCATGTTCATAATGATTCCTCCTCATCGTTGCCGTCTAGTTACTGGAACTACCAATCTGAAAAACGTTGTAATTGATCCAGTTATTATCATTCAATAACACTTGTTCCAATAGCAGGGACCGGAATAGCTGAGATAAAACCAGCTCGAGTAGTAGATCACTAGAAACAGGAACTGTAATAGAAATTTGACATTCATTTTCCGGTGTTATACCAACTAAAGGAATAATACAAAACTTTATGAAAGGGTTTCCAAAATTGATAAATAAATACTTGTTAAACTAAGTTTGAGTTTACTAGCACCAACGTTTTTGTATCTATTCATTTTCAAAAACTTTCGAATAATTTATAATAATTTATTATAGTAATTATTTTTTATTACTACATACATAAATTATCACATGCCTGTCCATTGCGTCAATGGAATAAATAATAAATTATTTTTATAGAAATTTATTATTACAATCTGTTGAACTTTACCAATAACTGTTATAATTTTAGTATTATTAAAGATATGTAATTTTGATAAGTCTATTAAATTCATACGCCAGTTCAAAGTTAACTGATTATTCTTACAGGGAGGAATACTTAATTGGATAAGGAACTATTTCGACACTATCAAAATATAATGAATTATTTTGGGGAAATTTTGGGGTCTAATTATGAATTTGTATTACATGTTTTAAATCCTAATGGAGGTTCCCATATTGGTCATTTAGTCAATGGCCACTTAAGTGAAAGGTCTTTAGATAGTCCATTAACTAATTATGCAAAGAAGTTAATTAGCGAAAAAGTTTATTTAGAAAAAGATTTCGTTACGGATTATGTTGGAGAAGGTCCCAGAGGTAAGAAATTTCGTTCATCAACATTGTTTATAAAAGATTCCGAAGGTCAAATACAAGGTCTTTTATGTATAAATTTTGATGCGGATGTCTATCGGAAAGTAGCAAAGGATATATTAAAATTGGTCAATTTAGGCTTAGATATAGAACATATCGAAAAGGAATCTGATCAGGAACAACCTGTTGAAAAACTTACCGATAATATTCGACATATCATATATTCAGTAATAGACAAAGAGATATTAGAATCCGGTGCGCAATTATCACCTGAACAAAAAAGACAGGCTATTGCCAAACTAAAAGAAAGCGGTGTCTTTGAAATCAAAGGTACAATAAATGAAGTTGCTGAAATAATGGGAATGTCGGAATCAAGTGTATATCGTTATCATCAAATGATTTCACGTAACGAAAAGCATCTCCAAACAAACGAAAACAAATAAAAAAATCCACTTCCGACGATAAATCGGAAGTGGATTTTTTTATTTAATAATTTCAACTTTACAAAATTGTTAAAGACAAAAAAGTTGGTAACTCAAAAGGTTGCATTTTAAAATGATTACCGTGCATCCAAATGCAAGATGTTTGATCCTTGACCAAGCCAGAATTCTTTTCCAATTATTTTTGTAAAATTCGCTTCGCTTCTAACAATCTCTGTAAGCCAGTGAAAACCTCAACACAAATAAATAGTATCGTAACGGCTACTAATTGTGATTGCATAAGCACCATTAAGGAAAATAATATGAATCCTTCCGTACGTTCAGCCAGGCCTGGTTGATAATAGAAAGACTTATCACTCTGCTTATCTGAAACTGCACCAACTGTCAAAAAAATGGTCATGGTAATAATGATTGAAATCGACAGAAGCATTAATAAAAATAATCTCAATGGATCTGGATGGCGTAGAGCTAAGGCAATAATAATCCCCACCTCAACTATCCGATCAAATGTTACATCTAATACGGTTCCCCACCGGGATGAACTCCCATTCAATCGTGCCATGCTCCCATCCACTGCATCAAAAAAACCCGATAACCAAAGAATAGCAACCCCTAAAATAGGGAAGCCAAAATACACAAACACACTTGCAGATACGCCAATAAAAAAGGCTGCAACCGTAATTTGATTGGCCGTTAATCCACTTCTCAGAAATCCATGGGCTGTTTTTTCAATTATTGGTTGTACATATTTTCGTCCATGTGTATCAAGCAAAGTTCATCTTCCTCTCAAACATCTGCAATTCTTTCCACAAGTATCACTCTTCAAATCGATACCATATTAGTTTATCAACAGGAATTCCCAGCATAGTCCTTGCACCAACATCTGGTGTCTTTTCCCAAAGGGGGATTTGCACCTCAAGACTAGCATCAAATAAATCCACTAACACAGTTTGTTCATTAGGTCCATGCTTGACCCGTTTCACATGACCCGTAACAGAAATAAACGACTCACTTATATTAGCATCATCCAAAAGTTTAATCGCTTCAGCCGGAAGCCAGGCCCTATCGAATGCATGGTGAGGTAATACAGTTTTCCCAAGCCATTTTGTCCACTGTTCCAATGAAAACCGATTTTTCAAAGAAAAAAAAGCTGCCACTTTTTCATTATTAGGAGCCTGATAAAAATCCAATGGCCTTCCCTCTTGCAGAATTCTTCCATCCATTAACAAACCCACCCGGTCAGCAACAGAGAACGCCTCATCAATATAATGGGTTATCCATAAAATCGAAAAACCCTGGTTTCGCTGTAATTGATACAACCATTCCGTTAACTGAATTCGCAACTGAGTATCCAGGGAGGCAAATGGCTCGTCTAATAAAAGCAAATCTGGTTCTAGTACCAATACTCTGCCAAGCGAAACCCGTTGCTTTTGACCACCCGAGAGCTGGTGAGGATAGCGATGCTCAAGTCCTTCCAACTGCAGAATGGATAAAAAACGATTAACCTTTTGATTCCTCGCTTTTAACGAAAGCCCTCTTGCCCGCAGCCCAAACGCTAAATTTTCCATCACAGTCATATGCGGAAACAGCCTGGGTTCCTGAAAGACTAGTCCTGTTTTCCCGCTCTTCTTTTTCCAGGAAAGCTTTCCTTCCGAAAATGGTGTCAGACCTGCAATTCCTCTTAATAATGTCGTTTTACCACTCCCGGATGGTCCCATTAATACATAAATTTCTTGTTCACCAATTTCAAGATTGATTCTATCAATTATTGTTTGCTTATCGTATTTTACTCCGGCATTTTCAATTTTCAACATACATCGCTACACCTCCTCTGGCCCAAAAAACCGTTTGTTATACCATTTTAAAAGCACATAATAAATAAAGACCAACAATAATACCGGAACAAAAAACAAAAGACAATAGACCGCTACCATCGAAGCATTCCCGCTTGATGCAAAGGGAAAAATGATTAATGGCAGCGTCATTAACGTACCGCCGCTCATAATCCAAGTAGGCAAGTATTGACTCATCGAAATTACGACAACTAATAGACAGCTTAACAAGAGAGCTGGAATTAGGAACGGCCATTCAATCCAAAGAAAAATCCTCCAAGAATTCGCTCCTAACAAGCGGGCTGCTTCCTGCATTTTCACTCCCAGTTGGTTATATTGATACCAAATCATCACTATAAAATACGGCAGTGTGATAAGAGTATGGGCAATGGAAATACTGAAATAGTCATTCATAAAGTCCATCCGGACCGACCAATGATGTAACCCCATTACAGATACGGTCATCGGGATGAATAATGGTGAAAGCAAAAGAGCGAAAACCATTCCTTTTCCTCTAAACGGATGGTGACTTAGTGTCTTCGCCGCCGGAAAGCCAAGTAATATATTGAACAATACGGTTAATCCTGCAACCATTAAACTATTGAAAAGTCCTTCTGGCGCCCTCCCTGAAGGAGAAAATAAATACTTCCACGAATCCAGGGAGATTCTTGTGGGAATTAGTTCTGGCCAAGGCCAAAGCTTTGTAAAACTCCAAAGGATAATAGTTATAAACGGGAGCACAATAAACAAACTCATCAAGATAAAAAACAACCAAGCAAAGATTCTGTTTAATCTATCTACCCTTTCCATAATCTTCTCCCACTGGCATACCATTTCTTTTGCATCATCACTAACAGGACCCCAACCACCAAGGAAACAACGGCCAAAACTACGTTCATCGCAATTGCAAGCGGTTGTCGGTTTAAACCGAATTGGGTATATTCCTGCCAGGCTGTAACGGGAATAAACCCAAATGAAGTTTGTGCCATTAAAGCTGGGATTTCATAGGCACCTAACACATAGGAGAATACGACCCACATTCCACCTGCCCAAATTGGCATCAGAATCGGGATAATCACCCAACGGACCATTTGATTGAAACTTCCCCCAAGCATTTGAACAGTATCCTTCCATTCCAGTAATAATTTAGTTATAAAGGGATAAATTAATAAAACAATAAATGGAATCTCCTTCCAGGAATAAGCAAGTAACACGCCAACTCCCCAATCATCATGAATGAGAATGGGAAAAGCTTCGAACTCATCAATAAGACCTAAATGATAGGCAATCCGGGATACCCATCCCGTCCCCATCAATACTTGTGTCAGCATATAGGCAGCAATTAAATGCGGGACACCAAATGGAAGTTGGAAAATAAGATGAATCCATGTTTTTTGGTATGTATAGGTTGCTAATAGTAAGGCCAATACCAGCCCTATGATCCCTGCCACTAACGAACTTGCAGCAGCCATTCCAACTGTCACAAATAACGATTCAAAAAAGGAGGAATTCCATAGCTCTTTATACGTCCATCCAATTTCCGCTTCACCATAAATTTCCTGATAGGCTCCCATACTGATCGTGAAAGAATGAATAAATCCGCCAATAAAAAAGAAAATCACAAACAAAAGGGCTGGGGTAATCCCTAATAGCCCTATATGTTTATGAATAAATTCTTTCCGCTTATTGATTTGCCACATTCTCAATCCAGCCCCGTTCAAGCCAATTCACATACTCGGCACTCAACTCTGACAACCGATGTTTTGAAAGTTTGTCTTCAGATAAAGTTGCAGGACCGCGGTCCATTTCTTCGAATTTTTTCTTCGTTTCTTCTGGTAATTTATCAATGGTTAAGGCAGTATTTTCTCCCCAATACTCTAAATCCATTTTCTTTAATTGAGCATCTGGTGATAAGAAATGGTTAATCACTACTAGTGCTGCATCCGGATTTGGTGCATTATATGGTACAGCTAAAAAGTGTGTATTTGCCAGTGTTCCTTTCTCAAGAACAAAGGTTTTTGAGTTTTGTGGAAACTCTCCGTTCGTGATATAGTTCGACGTACCTGCCTCATCATACCCTAAAGTTATCCACACTTCACCATTTTTATAAAGCTGATCAAGTTGGGCTAGGGATTCAGGGTATGATTTCCCTTCTCTCCATAAATAAGGTTCAATGCGATTAAGAAATTCCCACATTTTTTCTGCTTCTTTCGTTAAAAGTTTCTCATTAAAACCATCTAAATAGGCAGAATAGTCCTCACTTGTTTCATTTAGAATATGACGAATAAAGGCGCTTCCTGTGAAATCAGGCGGTGCGGGATAGGTGAATTTACCAGGGTTTGCTTTGACCCATTCTTCCAATTCTTCAAGAGTTGTTGGTGTGTTATCCACTTTACTTGAATCATAAGTGAAAACAAATTGTACTTTCCCCCATGGAGCTTCATACCCTTGCGTTGGATATCCAAAGTCATATTGAACATCCTTACTATCAGCATCTATATAATCTTGAAAATTCGGTAGTTTATCTGTTATCGGTCCAAGTAAAAGGTCTTTTTCTTTAGCGGTTTTGAAGTTCTCTCCATTAATCCACAGAATATCCATTACCCCTTCATTTTTCCCTACCTGTTTTTCAGTCACAAGTTTATTGATAAATTCAACAGCATCCATTGGCTGTCTTTTTAAGGTAATCTCATATTCTTCCTTTAATTGTGGAGCAATGTACTCATCAATATAGCGATTAACCCCCTCATCTCCACCCCATAAATAAAAGTTAACCGTACTGCCTTTTGCACTTTCGACTATTATATCCCAGTCCTCGTCTAAAACCGTCTTTTTAGCTGCCTTTTTTTCGCTATCCTGCATATCTTCCTTTGTGTTTTCATTAAAATTACATCCAGCAGCAATCAGGATCAAACACAGGAATACAACAAACCAGATTTTTTTCTTAATCAAACGGCTCAAACATCCTCTCTTATATATCTAAAGCTTATATCCTACAATTAGATTTACATTCATAATAACCTTCGATCTGACCTAACAAGAAATAAAGACAAAAACCGATTCCATTGATTGCTAGAAAAAATGAAACGAATAAACTGTTAATTAAACCAAAAACATTCAATATGATTAGTATGCAAAGGGCGATCCATCTACTATGCCAAAGGACTTTCTGCATGGTATGTGCTTTTTTACGCTGAATACTTTTTGCTTGCCAGATTTCTTGAATTGGTTGGTTCATCTTAGCCCAAACCTTCCTTTCCATTTATACGGAAGCTTGATAATTGTTTCAGTTTCCTTTATTTCCTTTAGATAATGTAGACAGTCTAATAAAACTTGTCTTTGCATATCTATTTCACCCGCTTTTCCAAAACTGCGGCCTAATGGAAATTTTATTTGTAACGCACGGGAAACACGAACCTTTTTCGTTAAATGACCTAAATGAGTAATAGAAATCGCAGGAATTCCTGCCTTTTCAATTCCATATTGAATCAATCCCACGGATTGATGGCATATATATCAGCCAGGGTTCAACAGGACTGCATCGACACGCTCAGCTTTCAGTTGCTGAACGATCTTCGGAATGGTTTCGTTTACCAAAGGTTCTGTATCTGGAATAAATCCCATTAATCCATAATGGGTAGATGCTATATCCCCAATGATTCCCTCTTGTGCTAACTCTTTCAGTCTTGTAAGCGGAAAAACACAGTTAATATCCCGGTCTGCATCACTACGATCAAAATGAGTGTGACTAATCATTAAGTCATCTTCGGCACTAGTAGACGGGATAAAACGGACGGTTGGATCCCCTGCTTCCACGTAAAAGATCTTTTGTGTTTTCAAATGGACTCCAGCGGTCGTCACAAGAGCAATGACGGAATCACTCATCGATTTATTAAATGGAGTGATTGGAATTTCTCCATCAATTGAATGAACCATATTATGTGCTTTCAACCCTACAACTGTTTCAATCACTTTATTACCCGATAGCTTCATGGTTCGTTTCCCTCCTTTCCATTAGCCAAAATAAGCCACCAATTAAACTTGAGATTGTGACAAGAAAGAAAAATAA
The DNA here is from genome assembly GCA_029256785.1 of Neobacillus sp. Taxonomy (GTDB): domain Bacteria; phylum Bacillota; class Bacilli; order Bacillales; family Cytobacillaceae; genus Neobacillus. The sequence continues at coordinate 1,049 of JAQSXG010000101.1, read as the reverse complement.
TAATGAAACGGATAAGGCAATTCCTTCCGGAACCCCAATACTTTGGAAAAATAAAACATAACTAGCTTCACGAACACCAAGTCCATTTAAGGAAACAGGAATCATCGTAATGACGGAGATTAACGTTATAATCACAAGCAAGTGCAAAAAAGAGACCTGAATCCCAAAGCTTCGGAATAATAAATCGTTAATCCACGCCATCCCAACTTGAAACAGAAAAGACAAAAATAAAATCATTCCCCACCATTGCAAGTTTTCATTACGGTAATTACTTGCAGTTTCCCCAATGTCAATAAGGGCTTGTTTACCCTTCACTAAAAATATACTTAGTCTGCTTTGAGATGATGAATCTCTCGCAGTTATTTTTGCCTTTTTCATAAAAACTTTATAAATAAAATACATTCCAATTGCTATCCCAACTAAAATCAGTAGAGAAATCAAATACGGTCTTGATTGGTCCATAAATAAAGCAGAAATCAACACAATGCCTACAAGGGCGAATCCAGCTGTAATCCTTTCAAATAATACAGATGTTGTGGCAGTTGCAACACTTGTCGTTTTTCCCAAATAATAAATTCTCACGACATCTCCGCCAACACTGCCAGGCATAAAGTTATTAAAGAATAAACCAATGTAATACAGTTTCCCTAAGAAAGTTGGGGATATTTGATCATTCCGGAGTTTTTTTTCAGAGGATTGTATGAGCATTTTCCATTTCCAAATGCTCGTTACAACAGTTATCTGAATGGCCAAAAAAGCAAGGGCAAAATAAAAGGGAGAGCCTTCCTTCATGGTTTGAAAGGCCTCATCCCAATCAATCATTGATACGAGCCAGACCAATAAACCTGCACTGACTGTAAACCTTATGAGAAGTTGTAAATATGACTTTACTTTGTCCTCTTTAGATTTTTTCACCTACCTCACCTTTTCATTTAAAATATTTTGTTCAGTTACTTTAACAAGATGTTGAAATAGTGCAATTAGGCACTTGTCTCTATATCTTCTTTTATCTTACCTTTGCGTTGTTTATCATTATAAACTTTCTTTGC
>JAQSXG010000100.1 GCA_029256785.1 Neobacillus sp. | reverse complement strand
AATCAATTACAAATAATTGTTGTGGATAACGGAAACGGAATTCCTGAAGAACGGATAAAGCAGCTTGGTAAGCAAATTGTAGATTCTAAAAAGGGAAATGGGACAGCAATCTTTAATATTACCGAACGTCTAAAAGGAATCTATAATGGTCAAGCCAGTTTACAGATAAAAAGTAGGGTGGATCATGGAACGACTGTTATGATATCCATCCCTCTCAACAGTAAAGGAGTGTTCGACCAAGATGTTGAAGGCGTATATAGTGGATGATGAACCATTAGCGAGAGATGAATTAAAATACCTTCTTAATCGAAGTAAACAAGTTGAAATTATAGGTGAAAGTGATTGTGTTGAGGATACAATTTCTGAAATCTCCATGTTAAAACCAGATATTGTTTTTTTGGATATTGAACTGGCAGAGGACAACGGATTAAGTTTAGCAAAACAAATAGAAACCATTAAACCAACGCCAGCAATTGTATTTGCAACAGCATATGATGAGTATGCATTCCAAGCATTTGAATTAAATGCAGTCGATTATATATTAAAGCCCTTTGAAGAACAGCGCATTCAAAAGACTTTGGATAAAATAACAAAAATGCAAATAGTTGAAGAAAGGGATCTTCCAACCAAACATTCAACGAAAAATAATGAAAATGGGAAAATAGCTGTTCTTGTCAATGAACGGATCATTTTATTAACCTTGGCAGACCTTTTGTATTTAGAATCTAGTGAAGGTAAGTGCACCATTGTAACAATTAATCAAGAATACAAGGTTTGTGAGGCTCTAGTTGTTTTTGAAAAGAAGTTAGATCATTCTAAATTTCTCCGAGTCCATCGTAATTTTATAGTGAACCTAGATTATATAGTAGAAATAGAACCTTGGTTTAACTCTACTTATAATTTACTGATGAAGGACGGCTCTAAAGTTCCGGTTAGCCGTACCTATGTCAAGGAATTAAAGCAGCGTTTAGGATTTTAGAGTTAAGTATTTCGCTTGTCGATTTTTGTATTTCACTTACCCTTTTATGCGAGTTATCCTGAAAACGGAAATAAATCGTTTTCATTTTGTAATATATAGGTGTAACTAACATGAATGGGGGAGAGTAAAAAATGAATGCGATTACAATTGTTGTTGCTTCCATATGTATCCTTTTAATAGTGTATCGTTTATATGGTACCTTTATGGCAGCGAAGGTTTTGAAGCTAGATGATTCTAAGCCAACACCTGCTCAGAAATTAGAAGACGGTCAAGATTATGTACCCACGAATAAATGGGTGGTATTTGGACACCATTTTGCTGCGATTGCTGCGGCGGGTCCGTTAGTTGGCCCAATTCTAGCAGCCCAATTTGGTTATTTACCAGGATTGATTTGGCTTTTAGTTGGAGCAGTAATTGGTGGAGCAGTCCACGATATGGTCGTTCTCTTTGCCTCTATGCGTAGAGATGGGAAATCTTTATCTGAAGTTGCCAAAGAGGAATTAGGACCTGTGGCGGGATTCTGTACTGGCTTAGCGATGTTATTTATTATTACTATTACTATGGCTGGTTTATCAATGGTTGTTCTTGGTGCACTCGAAAGAAATCCATGGGGAACATTTGCAGTAGGAATCACTATTCCGATTGCGATGGCCGTTGGTTTATATCATAAAAAGACTGGCAACTTAAAACTGGCAACAACTGTTGGGTTCATTGCCATAATGTTAGCAATTGTATTAGGTCCAAACATTCAAGGGACTTGGTTTGGTGATTTGTTAACACTTGAAAAAAGTACACTAGCACTTATTCTACCTATTTATGCATTTTTTGCTGCTGCATTACCTGTCTGGTTATTGCTGGCTCCACGTGATTATTTAAGTACATTTATGAAAATTGGAGTATTCGCTGCATTGATTGTTGGGGTATTTATTGTAAATCCTGAAGTTCAATTCCCTGCATTTACAGAATTTATTAATGGCGGTGGTCCTGTTGTTGCTGGTCCAGTTTGGCCGTTTATATCTATTACGATTGCTTGTGGAGCGATTTCGGGATTCCATGCATTTGTGGGATCAGGTACAACACCGAAGATGGTTAGTCGTTGGAGTGACATTAAAGGGGTTGCATTTGGTGCAATGCTTGTAGAATGTTTAGTGGCTATCATGGCATTAATTGCAGCTATTTCACTGCAGCCTGGCGATTATTTTGCAATCAATTCTTCTCCAGAGAAATTCGCGACACTTGGTATGGAAACTGTTCATTTAGATGAACTCAGTAAGGAAGTAGGAATGGACCTTGAAGGAAGAACAGGTGGAGCAGTAACACTGGCTGTAGGGATGACCTATATCTTCACGGCCGTACCATTTTTCGCAAAATTAGCATCGTATTTCTATCAATTTGTTATTCTATTTGAGGCAGTCTTTATATTAACTGCGATTGACTCAGGTACACGGGTTGCTCGTTATCTGATACAAGATTTCTTAGGAGATTTCATTAAACCGTTAAAACGGACAGATTCACTTGGGGCCAATATTTTTGCCAGTGCACTTGCTTGTTTTGTCTGGGGATATCTTCTTTTCTCAGGTGATATTAGTTCTGTATGGGCACTATTCGGTGTTTCAAACCAATTAATGGCTTCCATTGGACTTATTGTTGGAGCAACGGTGGTTCTCAAGATTGCAGAAAAGCGTTGGTACATGCTGACATGTCTCATTCCTCTTGCCTACCTTTTTGTAACTGTAATGGTAGCAGGATATTGGATGATGAAGAACGTTTACTTCAATGCAGCCAACCCTGGATTCAATGTATTGAACGGAATTCTGTCGATTGTAATGCTAGTTCTGGGTATTGTAATCATGGTTGCTTCCATTACTAAATGGGTAAAGCTATGGAAAATACCACAATCAGTATTAGTTGAACAGTCGCGAAAAGAAGTCGCTTAAAAAAATGGTACCCCTTCATCGAAATGTTGAAGGGGTGCTGTGTTGTTATTCAAGCTTTGCAGAGATAGATTTTAAGAAACCAAAACCAGATAATCTTAGATTGAGATTATTTTTTTTGCTAATATTTTTATGTACATATAATGATAAATTATCGTAAATCAACTCATTAAAGGTAGATAAGGACTTGGGTTTACCTGGTACAGCCACCACCTCTTGTAAACCTGGGGCACAGCAGGATTTTACATCTAAGGTTTTTACAGTTAATTGATTACCCTTTGTTTCAATCCATCTTATTGCTTCACTATCTATTTTAACATGCATAGATCATCTGCCACCTTTCTTTGAGGAACATAGGTACTGAACTACTTTAATTGTACTGTATGAATAAGAAGAAGTCATAAAAAAAGCACCTAATCCATTGAACACTTTACTTGTGGTCAATGGATTAGGTGTCTTTTTTTTATTATTTTATACCCTTCATTAACCCCTGAATTCTAGGAGCTAATGCAAATAGGATAATACTTAGAATGATTGCGGCTCCGCCGATAACTCCAAAGTATGCCAATTCGTTGGCTGGAGAATAGAATTTAACGATTTGAGCATTAAGTGCTTGAGCAGCAGCACTTGCTAGGAACCACAAACTCATTGTCTGTGCTGAGAAGGCTGCAGGTGCTAATTTTGTGGTTGCAGATAACCCTACAGGTGATATACACAATTCACCAAATACAACAATTAAATAGCTAAGAACAAGCCACATTGGACTTACCAATGAATCTGTACCGCCAAAGTAAGCTGGTAGAAGGATAACAAGGAAAGACAAACCAGCAAATAATAATGCTAATGAGAACTTTTGCGGAATAGTTGGTTGACGCTTTCCTAATTTTACCCAGAACCAAGCAAATACAGGTGCAAAAACAATGATAAATAATGGGTTTAATGATTGGAACCATGCAGGTTGAATCGTAATACCTAACCAATCTAATTGAGTACGTTTATCCGCATAACTTGCAAGAATTGTTGAGCCTTGCTCTTGAATTGACCAGAACATAACAGCTGCAATAAATAGCGGAATATAAGCAATAATTCGGGACCTTTCAACAGGTGTTGTCTTAGGGCTACGATACATGATTACAAAGTAAATAGTTGGAATCAAAACACCAAGGAAAGTAACGATATTGATAAAGCTACTGAATGTAAGGATTCCCATTGGTATTAAGACAGCACATAGTACCGCTATAAGAACGACGCCTAAACCAATAATTGTGTAAGTCTTTTTCTTTTCAGTTTGTGATAGCGGGTTGGGAATGTTCGTACCAGCAAGACCAAGGTTTTTCTTCTTTGTTAATACAAACATGACAAGTCCTACAAACATACCGATAGCTGCAATACCGAAACCTAAGTGGAAGCTATACTTCATAACACTTCCAACAATTAATGGTGACAAAAATGCCCCCATGTTGATTCCCATATAGAAGATGGTAAATCCTGCGTCACGACGATCGTCCGTTTCACTGTACATTTCACCAACAATCGTAGAAACATTTGGCTTAAGTAGTCCTGTACCGATAACAATCAGTATCATCGAGACAAAGAACATCGCTACACTGCCAGGGATTGCTAGAACGATATGACCGAACATAATTAGTATTCCACCGTAGAATACGGCCTTTGAGGTACCGAAGATCCGGTCAGCTAACCAACCACCAATTACTCCGGACATATAAACAAGCGATCCGTAAATGGACATAATAGATAGAGCTAAGTTTTCATCAAGCCCTAATCCACCTTTTGAAACTTCATAATACATATAATATACAAGGATTGCTCTCATTCCGTAGTATGAGAACCGCTCCCAGAACTCTGTGAAGAATAGTGTGAATAACCCTTTAGGATGTCCAAAGAAACCCTTTTGAGGAACACTATCCACAATTTTCTGTTTATTGATGTTTGACATGGTACTACCTCCTCTTTATTATACTATAATACTTTTGAATGTTTTAAACTGTCAAAAACTATTTTTGGTAATTATGTTTCCATTCGTTTAAGAGTGCCGTTATTACAGCATTTTCGGCGTTTTTTTCATAAAAAGAAAGTTTTTTTGAAATAATAAATATATTGTAATAAAACAAACTTAACTGACAATTCAATGAGTAATAGGAGAAAATATACCAAGTTCTTTATGTATGTTTAACTTTTGCTTAATGAGGAAAATTATAACGAGGAAACATACTATATGAAAGGAGTTGAAAGGCATTGAAAAAGGGACTTGTCGTAATTGGGGTTATTGCTGCCGTTCTCTTGCTTTTTGGAGCGATGTTAATGTCCAGTTATAATAATTTTGTCAGCTTAGAGGAGAATGTGGACCAATCATATGCTCAAATTGAAAATCAGCTTCAAAGAAGGCTGGATTTGATTCCCAATCTGGTGAATACGGTGGAGGGTTATGCTGCCCATGAAGAAGAAGTAATAACATCAATTTCCGATGCTCGTGCCCGATTAGCAGGGGCAGGTAGCGTTGAAGAAGAAGCAACGGCAAACGCGGAATTGTCCGGTGCCTTAAGCAGATTGCTTGTTGTTGTTGAAAATTATCCAAATCTTAAAGCGGATCAACAGTTTACACAATTAATGGACGAACTTTCAGGAACTGAAAATAGAATCTCTGTAGCCAGAAAAGATTACAATGATCAAGTAGCGATTTATAATAAAAAGGTAAAGCGATTTCCAGGTGCATTAATTGCTGGAATTACTGGTTTTGATGAAAAAGAATATTTTACAGCAGATCCTAAAGCGGCTGAGGCACCAGAGGTTGATTTCGGAGGCAATGACTAATGAAAGCGAATAGGGTCTTCAGCTTTTTAGTGGTGATTGTCACCCTGTTTCTTCTTATAGAAAGAGCATCTGCTGAGGACATTCAAATCCCTGCACCAATCGGAGACATGTATGTACAGGATTTCGCAAATGTATTAACAGAACAGGAAAAAACAGAATTACGGAATATGGGTAGGGCACTTGAAAGTCAAACAACTGCGCAGGTCGCTATCCTTACCATTAATTCAATAGGTGACAGATCGATCCAAGAGTTTGCCAATGAAGCGTTTCGTAAATATGGTATCGGGAGTGAGGCCCAGGACAATGGAATTCTGCTTGTAATATCTCTAGGTGAAAGACAAGTATGGATTGAAGTGGGGTATGGGCTAGAAGGAAGAATTTCTGATGGAAAGGCAGGGCGTATTCTTGATGAAGTTACCGTTCCCTTATTACAAAATCAACAGCCGAATAAGGCGATTATTGAAACGTATAAGGTGTTAGCAAATGAGGTTCTAACTGAATATGGTCAGGAGGGTTTACAGGGAACGGTGAATAACAGCCAATCGGCAGCTGCAGGGCTGGGCATTCCAAGTTGGCTTTTGATTCTTATAGTAGTTGTTGTTGTCTTTCTCGATCTTAAATTTTTTGGTGGAACCCTCACCCATCTGCTCCTTTTCTTCCTAGCAAGAGGTGGTGGCAGAGGAGGCGGCGGTGGTTCCCAAGGTGGCGGGGGCGGTTCCTCCGGTGGTGGCGGTGCAGGCAGAGGGTGGTAGAGGATAGAAGGCAGGGTACGGTACGATAAGTTCCTGTCTCTTTTCTGTTCTCTCTTATATATTGTTAAAGAAATACTTTTCTGATATATTATTATAGAAAAATAAATAACACCTTATCATTCCGGTGGGGTAGAGGCGCAGGTTTTAAGAGTATGCTGTGTGAGGATGACAACGAGGATCACAGTAAAAAGGAAAAACTGCCGAAGCAACTCAAACTAGTCAAAGTTTGCTTTGCTGGGATTACTTTGAATAAGAGTAATACTGTCATTATGAAGGTTTCTTCATAATGAGGAGCTACAGATCGTGATGGAGAACCTTGTTGCTTATAAAGAGCAGCGATAGAATTCTCTATTGCTGCTCTTTTTTATGTTCTAAATTTATCCGTACATATAAAAGTCATACGTATGTACAAAATTTAGCTTGGTTTCCTCTTTTCATGGCAGTTCCCCCCTCAAAATTTAAGAGGAGGAAAATGGAATGGAAAACACAATTTATTCGTTAATACCACCACTATTGGCAATTTTAATGGTGGTTATCACTAGAAGGGTGCTCTTGTCACTTGCAACGGGAATTCTTGCATCCGCGCTTTTATTAGCGGAATTTAATATTGGTACCACCTGTCAATTATTGGTGATGCAGCAAAGGGCATTCTAATTTCAGACGGGGCGTTAAACACGTCTAGCGTGTACATTATTTTATTCCTATTAATTCCTGGAGTTATTACTGCTTTTATTTCGATTTCAGGCGGTAGCAGAGCTTTTGGCGACTGGGCAATGAAACGGGTAAAAACTCGTGCAGGTGCACAGCTTGTAGCGGCAGTTCTTGGTATAATTATTTTTATTGATGATTACTTTAATGCACTTGCGGTAGGTCAGGTTGCTAGGCCAATTACTGACCGACAAAAAGTGTCGCGGGCAAAGCTTGCCTATATAATTGACTCGACTTCAGCACCAGTATGTGTCGTATCGCCAATTTCAAGCTGGGGTGCGTACATTATTGCGTTGATAGGAACAATCTTAGCAACCCATGGAGTAACTGAATACAGCGCCTTTTCAGCGTTTATGCAGATGGTACCAATGAATTTTTACGTCTGGGCTGCTTTAGGTATGGTATTCCTAGTTGCTTTTGGTAACTTTAATATTGGTGCAATGAAAGCACATGAAGACAGGGCGTTTAAAGAAGGGCAACTCTACAATCCTATGAAACCTATTCCTGGTGAGTTAAAGGATGATCTTCCAACGAGCAAATTTGGCTCTGTCGGTGACCTTATTTGGCCAATTATCGCGCTTATTGTCGGAACAGTCGGTGCGATGATTTGGACGGGATATCAAGCAGCTGGAGAAAATGCAACACTTTTACTAGTCTTTGAAAATACTGATGTAACTCTATCATTAGTATTAGGTGGACTGCTTGGTCTACTTGTTACTTTCGCTGTGTTTTATAGACAAGCTTTCGTCCTACGCGGTGTTAAGGCAAGTATATTTAGTAAGGGTCTTTGGGAAGGTATTAAATCCATGCTGCCTGCTATTTATATTTTAATATTTGCATGGGCGATCGTTGATTTAATTGGAAGGTTGGGAACAGGAAGTTATTTAGCAGGAGTCGTTGAGAATACACATTTTAATCCTGCATATCTGCCATTGATCCTATTTCTTATTGCGGGTGTTATGGCATTCTCAACAGGTACATCATGGGGATCTTTCGGTATTCTACTTCCAATTGCAGGGGATATTGCTGCTGCGACAGATATGAGTATGATTCTTCCTGCAATGGCTGCTGTTCTAGCAGGATCCGTATTTGGTGACCATTGTTCACCGATTTCTGATACAACCATCTTGTCTTCTACTGGTGCAGGTTCTAATCATATGGACCATGTAATGACGCAATTACCGTATGCCCTTATCTGTGCAGGAATCGCAACCATTGGATATCTTACAGTTGGTATTACGGGTAGCACAATCATTGCATTGGGAGTGGTTGTTGTAATTCTTGTGGCCATTTACTTGTTTAACAAACCACGTCAAGCAAATACACTGCAAGAAGAAATAATTATTAAATAGTTGGCTGATAAAGCTGTCCGCATTCAGGACAGCTTTTTTCCATTTTAATGTTATATTTATATATATATTGCTTGAATAGAGGTTAAATTATGAACGCAGATTATTATGATGAAGTATTGAATATAAAAACAGGCGGAAATCAAAGAGGATTTAGTAGCTCCTTTCATTATCACAGATATGAACCCACCCCTTATAGTGCACTTGAAACTTTATTTGCTCAGTATGAGTTAAAAAACAGTGATCAAGTTGTTGACTTTGGATGCGGGAAGGGAAGGTTAAATTTTTATATCAATCATTTGTTTCAATCAACTGTTATAGGGGTAGAAATGAATGAAACGTACTATCAAGAGTCTGTTGATAATCAAACGAGTTATTTGAAGAAGTTTAAAAATAACAAAGATAAAATTCACTTCCATTGTTCCTTAGCGGAAAAATATGAAATTTCTCCAGAGGATAATCGGTTTTATTTTTTTAATCCCTTTACCGTACCGATTTTTTGGAAGGTTATCAATAATATCTTACTATCGGTTGAAAAATCACCTAGAGAAATTGATTTGGTGCTTTATTATCCCTCAGAGGATTATATCTATTTTTTAGAAAACAATACTTCCTTTGAATTGTATAAAGAAGTAATTCTTCCTGGCTTTTATGAGCATAATCCCAATGAACGGTTTTTAATTTATCGGATGGTATAAAAAATAGAATAGTAAAAGCCCACGGTTTTATTGTGTCCTAGGGCTTTTTTGTGCTGTTGATAGGAGTTTGTTTAATTCTTTATTTAGGGATTTTTCTCCTCTAGGTTGTAGCCAATTTTCTGGAATCTCTATATAGTGACTATGGCTATTTTTTAAATAGCTATAAATGATTTGTGACTCGTCGATTTCATTTCTATCTATTTTATAGATTCTAGAAGCCTCGGGATGATTAAAATGAGCATGAATGTTATTGCTTAATTGTTCAATGGGGTAGTTATCAATTTTTATGATCTCACTATAAAGGATGTTCTTTCCCTTTATTAGGAAGAGTTTTGAATTGGATTCCGACAATCTCTCAATAACCACAATATTTTTATTTTCCACAGTGAATTCAATGACTTTTTCTTTGTTTAATAGAAAGTTAATGGACTCAATATAGTCCCTATATTTTGCAGCTGTTTCGAAATCGAATTTCTCTGCTGAAGCAACCATCGTTTGCTGCATTTCCTCAAGTAGAGTTGTATTCTTACCAGTGAGTAATTCAATAATTTTCTCAATAATTTGATTATACTGGTTAAGTGCTTCTCCACCTAAGCACACCCCGATACATAGCCCCAAGGAGTGGTTCAAACAAGCTGTATTTTTGTTAGATGGGTTGTTGCAGAGGATTTTATACGTTTCTTTTATGCCAAGAATTGCATTTTCCACCGTACGTCTGCTCGTATAGGGACCGAAAAAGAAAGTACGGTTCTTCTCTACAAGTTTATTGGTTATTTCGATCCTTCGAGGTTGCTTATCCATGTGTATTGCAAGATAGGTATAAGATAAAGGGCTCTTCATTCTTTTATTGTAGAATGGTTTTATTTCTTTAATGAGTTTACACTCTAGAATAAAGGCTTCAAATTCGGTGTCAGTCAGCTTGAATTCAAAATCCTTTATGTTTGCTTTTAATTTATTTACCTTTTGTGAGTGAGCCTTAGAGTTTTGAAAGTATGTACGCACTCTGTTTTTTAGATTTTTTGCTTTCCCTACATAAATGATGCTGCCATTTGCATCCTTCATAAGATAGACTCCAGGGGATGATGGCAAGTCTTTTACTTTATCTTTTAATAAAATAACAATTCCCCCTTTAGTAATAGAATGTACCACATATTCGGACAGTGGAGCCACATGTTCGGACGATGCTAAGAGAATACAAGGTTATCTTGTCCGAAGAATCCTAATTTACAATTGGTACACATATTACCATACCTACATTAAAACTCTATTAATTTTAATTTTATCATATCTACGTTAAGCATTAAAAAACCAGATTGATCTAATCTGGTTTTTTAATAGGGTGATCGCTTGTATAAAACAAATAGTAAGCCTAACATTACGATGTCAAGTCTGGCGTTGAAAGCAAATTGCAATAGTCCGGTGTTTAGGGAGGGAAGCTTGGTTAAAAGAAGTGCTGCGATGATGATACCAATCAATGGAATGACAGCATTTTTTACACTTTTATTCGCTAATATTAGAAGACCACAAATAATTTCCAATAAGGCTACTACATATAGCATAAGTTGCGGATAGGGCAGACCGAGTGCAATAAATGAATGGGCTAGCTCGGTACTTATTAACTTCATGATACCGGAAGTAATAAAGACATAGGATACCAAATATCTTATAAGGTTAATTGGATAAAAATAAGTACTAATAACAATTCCCCCTTTATTAAAACTGTATGCAACTTGTGGACAAACATTCTTATGGAATGGACCACAGAGGAGGAAAAATGATACGGAGGAATAATTGTGGTAAAATTCAGAGAGATTATCAATTTTTAGGAAAAATGAGGTAAACAGATGTTTAAACGGTATATGAACTTTCAAAAAAATAATGGGATTTCACCTTATATTTGGACCATTCTTTGTATCCTGCCTTTCTATTTTATTTTTCAATCATCTTCACCGATTAAAATTTTCGTTGGAATAATTCTTACGGTCTTATTTCTGGTATTCTTCCGAATTGCTTTAAGTGTCAAAGGTTGGCCAGTTTACC